>JBFOLW010000326.1:0-6946 GCA_040830305.1 Erythrobacter sp. | reverse complement strand
CCGGCCTTGTTGACCATGTACTGCGACGGACCGACGTTGTTTCCCTCGACATCGATCTTGACCAGGTTCGAGGCCGTCACTTCGTCATAGAGCAGGCCGAAGGGGTTGATCAGGAAAGTGTCTTGCTCGCCCGGCACGGCAACCGAAATGTGGTTGTAGATGCTCTCGCCCCAGCCGAGATGCTCGAATATGCGATAGCAAGCCGCAAGATCCTGCCTGGCCTGCCATTCGGCATCGCTGCATTCGAAATCGCGGGATTTCATCTGGGTGGCCATGGCGTGTTCTCTCCGTAAGGGGTTTTGTTTCGAGACCTGTATCGCATGAGGACGCCGCGGTCCGCAAGCAGGCAGGACTTCATGCTAGGCAAGCACGGCTCTGCCCGCTAACGCCGCGTCCGATGAGCGAGATGGCCAAACTAACCCGCGGGAGTATTCGCGGTCATCTCGTGGGTCAGACCCTGCCGATGATCTTCGGTGTTGCAGCGATCATGTCGGTTGGCCTGATCGACGCCTATTTCATCGGCCAGCTCGGGGCGAAGGAGCTGGCCGCAGTCAGCTTCATCTTTCCGATAACGATCGCGCTTTCGAGCCTGGGCGTCGGCGTCATGGTCGGGATAAACTCCGTGATCGCCCGCGCCTTGGGTGAAGGCGATTCCGCCCGTGCCGAGCGGCGGGCGAACTTCGGCGCGGTCTTCGCGCTGGCTACGGGCGTGATCCTCGGACTGGTGCTCTACGTCCTGCTCGATCCGCTGTTCCGGCTGATGCAGGCCTCCGAGGACCTGCTTCCGCTGATCGGCCAATACATGCGTCCCTATGCCCTGGGGTTGCCGGTCATGCTCTTGCAGATGGGGCTCAACGGCGTGCTGCGCGGCCAGGGCGAGGCGCGCAAGACCAGCTATGTCTCGATCACCTATTCGGTTGCGAACTGGGTGCTCGACCCGATCCTGATTACCGGCGCCTTCGGCTTTGCCGGTTTCGGCGTGGCCGGTGCCGCCTATGCAACCATTGCCGGGTTCTTCATCGCGATCCTCGTTGCACTGTGGCTCATCAAGGGCGCGCAGTTGCAGATCCACCCGGCCGCGATCCGTGAATGCGATGTCGGCGCATCGAGCAAGGCTATCCTGTCGGTGGCGGGTCCCGCCGCCTTTTCCAATGCGATCAACCCGATCGGTCTATCGGTGCTGACCGCCTTGCTGGCAAGCCAGGGTGAGGCGGCCGTGGCGGGATTCGGCGCGGCGGGCCGCCTGCAGAGCTTTGCCGTGGTCCCCCTGCTCGCGCTGTCCGGGTCGATCGGCGCCATCGTCGGGCAGAACTGGGGCGCACGCCGGGCCGACCGTTCGCGGCGGGCGATGTGGTGGTCGGGCCTGTTCTGCCTTGGCTACGGCTCGGGGATAGCCGTGCTGCTCTACGCCACCGGAGGTTGGTTCGCGCGCTTCTTCACCGAAGACCCCGCAGTGATCGAACAATTTACCCGCTACCTCGAAATTTCGGTCTGGGGCTATGCCGGGTTCGGCCTGCTGATCGTGGCCAACGGCGCGCTCAATGCGGTCGACAGAGCCAGCTTCGCCCTCGCCCAGAGCGCAGCACGCGTGTTCCTGGTCATGCTGCCGTTCGGCTGGTTCCTGCGGGCCGAGTGGGGATCGGATGCGATCTACGCCGCCGAACTCGTGGCCAATCTCGCAGGCGGACTTCTCGCCGGATCCGTCGCCTGGAGAGTGTTGCGGTCGGGCCCCGAAGATGGGCGCCGCAACTCACACCAATAGTTAACCATCTTGGTCCATAGCCTTCCCCGATCGTACGAGGGGCGTTGAATCATGGATGAGCTGCTGGCGGATTTCGTCGCGGAAACCCGGGAAATGCTGGAAGCGAGCGGCGGCGAGATCGTCGCTTGGGAAGCCGACCCGTCGGACAAGGCGCGGCTCGATACCATCTTTCGCTTCGTCCATACCGTAAAGGGCAACTGCGGCTTCTTCGACTTCCCCCGCCTCGAGAAACTTAGCCACGCAGCTGAAGACGCACTCGCCGACTGCCGAGCAGGACGTCGTGAACCGGACAGTGGACTGGTTTCCGCCGTACTCGCCATCATCGACCGGATCAGCGAAATGATCGATTCGATCGAAGCCGGTAAGGACCACCCCGAAGGCGGGGACGAGAGCCTTATCGCTGCGCTTCAACCCGGCGAGCCGGGTGCCGCCGAAACCTGCGAAACCTCTGCGCCCACCTCACCCGAGCCAAGCTCCGACGGAAGCGAGGAGAGCATCGCCGCGAAACCGGTCCGAAGCAGTGCAGTCCAGCGTTCGATCCGGCTCCCGACCGAATTGCTCGACGAGGTCATGAAGGGCGTCTCCGACATGGTGCTGGCCCGCAACGACCTCGCCCGGCGCTTGCGCGAAGTAGGCGAACAGCCGACCATCGACGGCCCCTTCGATCGCCTGAGCACGATCCTCGCCGATGTGCGCAGCGCGATTACGCGCATGCGCATGCAGCGGCTCGAACACCTGTTCACGTCGATGCCGCGCCTGGTGCGCGATCTTTCGACCGAGCTCGGCAAACAGGTCACGGTCCGGTTCGAAGGCGGCGAGGTCGAGCTCGACCGCGAGATGGTCGAAATGGTGCGCGACCCGCTGACCCATATCATCCGCAACGCGATCGACCACGGCATGGAAGGTCCCGGCGAGCGGATCAAATCGGACAAGCACGAAACCGGACTGCTCAAGTTTGCTGCCCGGCAGGCGGGCAACCAGATCACGCTGGTCATCAGCGATGACGGGCGTGGCATCAATACCGCACGGCTTGCGGCAAAGGCGGTCGCGGCGGGTATCTACAGCCAGTCCGAAATCGACGAGATGTCCGAGCGACGAAAGCTGTACCTCATTTTCGAGCCAGGGCTTTCGACGGCCGATCGAGTGAGCTCGGTTTCCGGCCGCGGGGTCGGCATGGACGTGGTCCGGTCGAACATCGAACGGGTCGGCGGGTCGATCGACGTCAGCAGCAAACCCGGTGAAGGTACGAGCTTTCATATCAAGCTCCCGCTCACGCTCAGCATCATCGCTGCACTGACGGTGGACAGCGGCGGCCAGCGCTATGCGATACCCCGCAGCTATATCGAGGAGATCGTGTTCGGCTCCAGCAATCACGTCGAGTTCGCTGAGGCGGGCGAGCGACGGCTCGTGACCTTCCGCGGCGCACGCGTACCGTGCCTTGCCTTGAGCGAAATCCTCGGAACCGAAACGAACGACCAGATCGAATGGGATGGATGCACTCTCGTCCTTATCCGTCTGGCAAGCGAGGACGTGTTCGCGCTCGCCGTTGATCGCGTGCACGATCACGAGGATGTCGTCGTGAAACCCATTGCACCGGCAATCATGGAATCCGGCCTTTATGCTGGCACGACACTGCTCGACGACGGTCGCCCGATGATGCTGCTGGACTTGCCGAGCATCGCGCAGAAGCATCAGCTGGTGAATGAGATGCGCTCCGCGACCCGCGTCGTGGACGAGGAAGTCGCCGAAGTGCGCAAGACGCATCCGATCATGCTGTTCACCGGCCTCGACGGTCGTCGCCGGGCAGTTCGGCTCGAACTGGTCCGCCGGATCGATACGATCATTCGGGATGCGATCGATATCGAGGGGTCTCGCGCACAAGCCGTCATCGACGGTGAGATCTTCTCGCTGGTCGGTCTCGAGTATGGCGATCTGCCGCAGGAGCGGTGCCGTTTGCTGCGTCTTTCCGATGGCGAAACCGAGGTCGTCTATGCCGTACGCGACGTACTCGATGCGGCCGAAATGGAGGGGGAGATCATTCCCTCGAGTGCCGATCCGACGGTGGAAGGCGTAACGCTCATCGGCGACCAGCCGGTCCCGGTTATCGATGGCCACGCCCTGTTCTCCAGCTATAGCCAGCCGCGCCGGAACGATCGGCCCGTATCCTGTCGCCTGCCCTCCGACAGCGATTGGGCCCGGACCATTCTCGAGCCGCTGGTCGAAGCGGCCGGTTATCGGATCTTGTCCGATGCAGATGAAGAGGCCGACGTCGCGATCGAACTTGTCGAAAATCCGGCTCCGACAGATGCGCGCGCCCGTCGCATCATTCGTCTCCGCCCGGAACCGGAAGCGGAAGGTCGCGAGAGCGACAGCATTTATCGCTACGACCGCGGTGCCCTGATGGCCGCACTCAAACAGGCTCGCATGGAGAAATCGGCATGAACGAACTGCTGCTTATGTGCCTGATCGCCGGTCGCCGCGCTGCTATTCCTGCCGCCGACGTCCAGTCGGTGATCGAGGTCGACGAGATTACGCCGATACCTGGCGTACCACCATTCATTCGCGGCCTTACCGCCCTGCGCAGTCAGGCCCTGACAGTGATCGACTGCCGGATCGCTCTCGGATTCGACGGCCTCCAGCAGGTCGAGGGCCAGCGCGCCGCGGTCGTCCAGGTCGACGGGCACCCTTACGCCCTTCTGGTCGATGCCGCTTACGACGTCGGCGAAGCCCGCAGCGAACCGATGGCGGTGCCGGGCGGATTCGGAGCAGGGTGGCAACGTACCGCGCGCGGCATGGTCGAGACGGACGGAGGCCCGACACTCGTCATCGACGTCGCGGCGTTGATTACCGAACCAGCCTGCCAGGCAGCTTAAGCGAATAGTTACCTACCGGCGATAGGAATCGCTCGAAACACCAGAGGTCATTGAAATGAAATCTTGCCTTATCGTCGATGATTCGCGCGTCATCCGGAAGGTTTCGCGTCACATTCTCGAAACGCTCGGCTTTGCGGTCGAAGAAGCAGAGAATGGTCGCGAAGGCCTCGAGAAATGCGCCGAGACCATGCCCGATGTCGTCCTGCTGGACTGGAACATGCCGGTCATGACGGGGATCGAGTTCATCACCCAGCTTCGCCAGCGCGAAGACGGCGACAAGCCCAAGGTGGTGTTCTGCACTACCGAAAACGATGTCGCTCATATTCGTGAGGCGATCAGCGCAGGCGCCGACGAGTATGTCATGAAGCCGTTCGACCACGAAACGCTGCAGATCAAGCTCCAGCTTGTCGGCATGGCCTGAGGAGGCCTGACATGGGCGCCCCCCTTCGCTCCGCAACGCTAGTGTCGGGCACCAACACCCGACCCCGCAGCGATGCCGTCCGGGTCATGATCGTCGACGATTCGTTGACGGTGCGAACCGTCTTCTCGCGCATGATCGAACACGAGACCGACATGCACATCGTCGCCACCGCAAATTCGGCGGAAAACGGCCTTGCGGAACTGGCTTCGGCGACACCCGATGTCATGCTGCTCGATCTCGAGATGCCGGGCATGGGTGGTCTCGCCGCATTGCCCAAAATCATGGCCGCGGCGCCCAACACCCAGGTATTGGTAATCAGTTCGCTCACGGCCGATGGTGCCGAGGCAACCGTAACCGCATTGTCGCTTGGCGCTGCCGACACGATGCTCAAACCGCGCCCGGGCGGCTTCAACGACGAATATCGTTCGACGCTCCTCGGCAAGATTCGCGCGCTGAAGGGCCGGCCCGAAGAAGCGGCTGCAGGCCTTGATGCGGCTTCGACTTCGGCGGAGCTCATTGGCAAGACCGCCAAGGTTGTCGCAATCGGCGCCTCGACCGGCGGCATCCATGCGCTCAACCTGTTTCTGCGCCAGGTCCCGAAGAATTTCGACCTGCCGATCCTGATTACGCAGCACCTGCCGGCCAATTTCATTCCGGTATTCGCACAGCAGATGGAAATGGCGGCCGGGCGGCCGGCAGTCCTTGCCGACGATGGTGTCCCGATCGAGCGCGGCAAGATCTATATCGCGCCGGGACACGGACACATGGTCGCACGCAGGACTTCCGGTGGCCAGGTCCTCGGACTTGCCTACAACCCGGTAAAAAGCGGGTGCACGCCGTCGGTCGATCCGATGTTCGAAACGCTCGCCGAGGCCTACGATGGCCACGTCGCCGGTGTCTTGTTGTCGGGCATGGGGCGCGACGGCACCGATGGAGCCCAATCGATCGTATCCGCGGGCGGCACAATGTACGCCCAGAATGCCGAAACCTGCGCAGTATGGGGGATGCCGCGCGCCATTACCGAGCTGGGGCTGGCTGCGGCCGTCCTGCCACCAGCCGAATTGGCGGACAAGCTGCTCTCCAGCGCAGGAGCGGGCGCATGGCGGTAGATGACGCTTCGCACCGCATCATCGGTGACCTTCTTGCACAGCGTACCGGACAACAACTGACCGAAGGCCGTCGATGGCGCATATCGAGCGCGCTTTCCGGCCTGTTTCGTGAATTCGGGATCGAGAATGTCGATCAATTAGCCTGCATGCTCGAGCGCCCGAGCGAGCACCGTCTCGCCACCCGAGTGGTCGAAGCGCTGTTGAACAACGAAACCTATTTCTTTCGCGACCACAGCTATTTTTCGGTGCTTTCGAACCAGGTTCTGCCGGACCTCGCGCGCAAACGCGCGGCGACCAAAAGGCTGACGATATGGTCAGCCGGATGTTCGACGGGACAGGAGGCGCTGAGCCTCGCGATGATTTTTGCCGAGCAGCCCAATCGATGGAAGGATTGGCGGATCGAGATTCTCGGTACGGACGTGTCCAGCAAGGCGATCGAAACGGCGCGCAACGGACGCTACACGCAATTCGAGATTCAGCGCGGCATCAGCGTCGCGCAAATGCTGAACTTCTTTACGGAGGACAATGGGCACTGGCAGGCGGCAGACAAGATTCGCGCCATGGCCCGGTTCCAGCAACAGAACATCCTCGACTACCCCCCGGCACCGGGGCGGTTCGATCTGGTCATGTGTCGCAACGTCCTGCTCTATTTCGATCCCCAGACCAGAGCCAAGGCATTCGACAGGCTCGCCAGCGGCATCGCGCACGATGGATGGCTCATGCTGGGGGCGGGCGAGACGGTGGTAGGACAGACCGACAAATTCAGGCCCTCCGAGTTCGG
>JBFOLW010000325.1:0-3042 GCA_040830305.1 Erythrobacter sp. | reverse complement strand
CAGCGTGAAATCTCGCTCGATCTGCTTGCGAACCTGGTCGAGTGGGAGGTGGGCATGCCGTCGATCGATTGCGACATCGCCGAGCGGCATGGCTTCGATCAAGGCGAGGTCGAACCCTTGCCGGCCACACCAGGCGAGCAAACCGGCAATCTCGTCGTCATTGGTCGCGCGCATGGCCACAGTGTTGATCCGGATCGACAAGCCCGCATTTCTCGCTGCGGCGATACCCGCCATAACCTGTTCGAATGCGTCACGTCGGGTGAGCCGGGCGAAGCGTGCCCGGTCGAGCGTGTCGAGACTGACGTTGATCCGCCGCACGCCGGCGGAAGCCACCGCCGGTGCCAATTCAGGCAGCCGCGTACCATTCGTGGTGACGGTGAGCTCTTCGAGTCCGCGGCCGAGCAGGCTGCCCAGTCTTCCGACTAGATCGAGGATGCCCTTGCGCACGAGCGGCTCGCCGCCGGTCAGCCTGATCTTGCGCACGCCTCGCCCGACAAGGTGCAGCGCCAGCAACTCGATCTCTTCAAAGGTCAGCAGGTCGCGGCGCGGCAGGAACTCCATTTCCTCCGCCATGCAATAGGTGCAGCGCAGATTGCAGCGGTCGGTCACCGAAAGGCGAACGTAATCGATCCTGCGGCCATGTGCATCGAGCATGGGCGAGACCTACACGCAGGATCGCAAATCCGAAACCTGTCATGGGTCGGGGTCGCTGGTCAGCCGAGACCTCTCAATTGGGCGAACAGGGCGGGGTGCGCGTCGTCGCTGCGGTGCTTCGCCATGGCATCAGCGAGGTCCGGAGGGATTTCTATCTGGGCACCGTGCGCCCGCGCCTCGCTGAGGCCGATGGCGATCTCGTAGGTGCCGGGCTCAACGGTGAACTCGCCGTCGGTTCCGAACCGTCCAAGCTGGTTCGCATCGACAACGAGCTGCAGTCGGAGACTATCGCCGGCAGTCAATGACACCCGCTGGAAGTCGGCGAGCTCGCGCGCGCCACAATCTGCACGATCCGGTCGCTTGATATAGGTCTGGACGGTTTCGGTGACTTCACGCGTGCCGAGATTCTGCAACATCGCAGTCACCGAAATGCGCGAATTGTCGAGTTCGACCGTGATATCGGTCAGACTGCACTCCGAATAGCCAAGCCCGTGTCCAAGGCCCAGGCTATCGCGCACTTGCTCGGCTATGGGCGCCGCCAGTCGGCCACGCGGAGCGCATTCGCCGGCAAGCACTTCGGCGATGGCATGGCCCGACATGGTCCCCAGCTGTCCCGCATGCACGACGCAGGGTAGCTTGCTCCCGGAAATCTCGGGGTCGAGTGGGTGTGACCCGAGCGTGACCAGAACGATGTCGCGATTGGCCGCCTTCACGGTCTCGATCAGCGTGCGTTCCGCTTCGGAAAGCGAAGCGCCTTCGCCGAGTGCGATGATCGTCGTTTGCGAACGGCGGGCGGCCTCGTTGGCCATCCCGATCGCCATCCGGTCCGCATCGATCAGGGCACCCGGAATGCTGCTGCCATCATCCTGTCGCAAAGCCAGCCCGGGGACGTAGAGATAGTCGAGGCCGAGGGCATCGAGCCCGTCTACCAGGCTGGCACCATCATGACCGGAACCGCCCGTCGGCAGCGATCGATCCTTGGCCGCCTGACCGACAACGAGGATTCGCCCCGAGAAAACGCTGAGCGGGAGGAGCGCGGGGGAATTGCGCAGCAGGACGATCGCGTCCCTGGCCGCGTCGAGCGCCGTTGCGCGCCCGGCCCTCGCCATGTTGCGGTGACGCCTGCGATAGGGGCGAGCGGCAGCGCGAAACAGGCCCAGGTCGTACTTCGCCCCGATAATCTTCCGCACCGCGTCGTCGAGCCGGTGCTGCGAAACGCGCCCGTCTTTCACGGCATCTACGACGGCATCTACCGAGAAACCGGCATAGGGAACCCGGGGCAGATGCTGGCCTGCAGCGCGAGCGATCTCGGCCCAGTCGACGAAATCGATTCCCTTGAATCCGCCCGGTCCCCCGATCGAGACGTCTGCGGACATGTCGAAACGCCCGATATCGGGAGTGCTCCGGGTCAGCGGGCCGAGAGACACACTGTCGGGCTGCGACTCGTTCAGCACCCCGGCCATCAGGTCCAGTTTTTCCGGCCATCGAGCCTTGTCGCGGCGACGTGTCCAGGCCGGGTCATCGGTTCGCAGGCATGTCAGCAGTCTTGCGCGGTCGCCGCTTTTGGACCGCAGGCCGCGCACCGCTGCCGAAGCCAGGCTGCGCGCAAGCAGTCCGGACGATCCCCAGCTATTGGCGATATCGCTGTCGGAACTCGAGTTGCACAGCGCCACATCGGGAGCAAGCAGCCAGTTCTTGCCGTTCGCGACGGCCTCCTCGGCGAGCGCATCCATGCACCGTACGACCGATGCGGGCGCCCAGCTGCATGCGAGGGCAAAGGGACCGGGCATGACCACCGCTTCCCCGCGGGACGGCGCATCGATGACGAAGAGAGGAATGCCCAACCTGCTTTGCTCGGCAGCGAGCTGCTGGAGTTCGGCAATTCGCGCGGGATCTTGCGCAGAGCTCAAGCCGCCGAGCTGCCCCTGTCGGATTCTTTCGCGCAGGTCCTCGATTTCGTTTGCATCGCCGCTTTCGGAGAGGGGAAGCAGGACCAGTTGCCCGGCCTTTTCGCTCACCGACATGATGTCGAGCAGATCTTCGACGAAACGCTCCCGCTGGGCGTCGTGATTTGACGGACGATGAGCCATGGGGCTCCGAGTGTCCGCCCGATTGATGAAGATATGGTTTGGACGGCGATCGATGCCCTGATAGCGGCGCTATATGCCGCATTAGTAGGGCAACAATTTACAGATATAAAAATGTCTTTATATGCTTGGCCCGATGCGGACCGAGACGATCTTTCGTGCCTTAGCCGACCCGACGCGCCTCAGGATCATGCGCCTGCTGGGCTCGATGGAGCTTGCGGTGGGCGAAGTGGCGCAGGTGCTTGGTCAAAGCCAGCCGCGCGTTTCGCGGCATATCGGAATCCTGTGCGATGCCGGTCTT
>JBFOLW010000324.1:0-3842 GCA_040830305.1 Erythrobacter sp. | reverse complement strand
GTTCGAGCAGGGCGCGCGGGGCGGCGAGGCGCTCGGCGACGAGCGAACCGCCCGAAACGCGGCCCCCCAGCCTCGCAACGCGGTTCCGCGCCTCTCCGACCCCCCGCCCGACATTGCCCGCCTTGCGGAACAATTTCGCGGCCGCGTCGCCCCCGCCCGACAGTTCGCGGGCAAGCACCGCCTGCGTCTGGGCAAGTCCCGGGCGTTGCAGCAGCTGGCTGGCAAGGAAGATGTCGGCCGCCGCATCGCTATCGGCCATGCCGCTGTCGGTCAGCAGGTTGAAATAGGGGACGAGCAGGCGCCGCAACGAGGGCGCGGGCTTGCCTTCCGCCTTCTCGACCAGGTCGCGATAGGTCGCGAGCGCATCTTCAGTCCGGCCGCTGCGCGCGAGAAATCCGGCGAACTGCGCCTTGCTGCTGAGCAGGGCCGGTGAATTGGGATAGTTGGTAGCGAGCAGGCCGATCGCTTCTGCGTGATAGGCCTCGGCTGCGGCGCCGTCGCCACGCTGCTCTGCGAGATCGGCCAGCTCGCCCATGACCTGCGCCCTCAGCCACAGGATCGAGAGCACCGTCCCGTTGCGCACGCCGGCGAGCCTGGTGTCGGCGTCGGTCAGGTAGCCCTGGGCCTCGGCCCGCCTCCCCAGCAGTCTCAGCGCGGTCGCCTTCAGATAGGCCGATTGGCCGTCGAGCAAGTCGGCTCGCTCAAGCGCCGTCAGCCCACCGACCGTATCGAGCGCGCTGGGCTGTTCGGCTGCCAGTCGCGCCGCGAGTGCATCGGTTATCTCCAGCGCAGCGAGCGCATCGCGAGAGGTGGCGCCGGTGGGCAAGGGCCGGTCGAGAATATCGAGCGCAACCTGCGGCGCGCCCGCATTGAGCGCGTCGATCGCCTCGTAATTGCGCAGCAGGCGAGAGAGCACGGCGTCGCCGGCCACCAGCCCCCGCGCGCTCGAGAAGCCCCTCGCCGCTTCGGCGAAATTGCCGAGGTTCGATTGGAGCAAGGCGGCGTTGAGACGTGCTTCGACGGCATTGCTACCCTGCGCCGTGGTCGCCATTTCGGCAAAGAACTCGGCCGCTTCGGCGAAATCGCCGCTATTGCTTCGGCGGTACGCTTCGGTGATCACCGCGTCGGCGGAGAGCGCGCGGGCCTGTGCTCGGGCAAATGCTGCCGCATCGCCCGTTTCGGTCAGCGGGATTTCCACATCGCCCGCGACCGGACGATCCTCGAGCAGCGTTGCAACACCCAGCCGCGCAGCGTCGGCATAGGCTGCGATAGCCTCGCCGGCGTAAGACCTGCCTCCCGCAGCGCCGGAAAGTAAAACACGCCGCGTGCCGAGATCATTGTCGGTACAGGAGTAGCTCGCACCGCCCGCCAGGCCATCGGGGAGGGCCGGTCCTTCGTCGGGCAGACAATCCGCCGAGGGCAGCAAACGCGCTTGCGCATCGGCTTGCGGCGCATCGCGAACAACCCACAGGGTCCCGACGGGCGCAGCCGCGTCACGGCAAACGATCGAGTAACTGCGGTCGAACAGGCCCGCGCCGGCTTGCGGCGGCATGATCTGCGCCTCGCACAGCCCGTTGCTGCCGATCGCGAAGGTGTCGCTATAGCTGATCGGACGGTCCGCCTGCCGGGCGGCAGCAGGCTGTGGCGAATGGAAGAGCGCGAGGACGGCGGCGACGGACAGGACAGCGGCCGAGCAGGTCTTACTGGGCATCGGTATCCTCCCCGGCCTCGTCGTTTGCGTCCCCGGCGTCCTCCTCGTCGTCGCTGGCGCCATAGAGCGCAATGTCGCCGCCGCTGGCGACGGGATCGTCGATCGCGTCCTCTTCTACGAACAGCGAGGCGTTGAGCAGGCCGGGAAAATCCGCTCCGAACTCGACATTGCTGTCTTCCTCGCTTTGCTCGACCGGTACCGTCGCGACAGGTTCGGTGGTCGTCACCGCGGTTGCAGGCGCCTGTTTCTCAATCTCGTCGAGCGCTTCCTCGCGCTCGTCGGGCTCCTGCGGCTCCTCGGGTGGATCGACGCCGATGCAGTCGCCGGTATTGATGCTGCAATTGTTCAGCCGGGAATCATCAGTGTAAGTCGTGACGAGATCGCCGTTTGCGGCATTCGTGAAATCGACGAGTGCATTGAAAGCCGCGCCGGTAACGAAGCTGCCGTCTGGATTGCGCTTGCGTCCAAAAGCGACGACGTCGAGGGGTTCGTCCGACGACACCAGGTCCTGCAGCGGATCGAAATCGAAATCGGGCATGAAGGAGGTGGGATCGAAGTCCTCGAAATCAAACTCGAGCGCGAAATCGAATGCGCTGAAATCGACCCCGATAATGCGCAAGCTGTCACTGACAGTGATCCCTGCCGGATCATCACTGCTTCCGGTATTGCGCACCAAGAGACTGTTGCCCACGAGGAGCATGATGTTACCGGACCTGAGGTATCCCAAGGGATCCGTGCTTCCCGGCGCGGCAGTCGCCAGGAGATCATCGCGCCCAGTGAACATCACGTTATCCTGGAGCTGCGAGATCGTCGGCGAGTCGGCCATCCAGAAATCGCGGCCGAAGAATGTGAAATTGCCCGCCGGATTTCCCTGGGGATCGACCATCCCGATGCCCCCCGGGGTCACAATCTCCAGCCGAGGCGCGAAGATGGCAAACTGATCGGAACCGGCTGCATTCAGGTAGGAAAGCGTGCCCTCAACGCGAACGGTCCCACCAGCGAGAATGAATAGGCTGGACAATCCCTCGTCGAGCGAACCCGCAACGGTCAGGTCACGAACAAGGATATCGTCCGATGCCGCACCCTCATTGGAAGCGAAGAAGATCACGCTGCCCGCTTCGATCCGCTCCCCTTCGGCCTCGGTGAGCGTATAGCCCTCGGTATCGCCCACGCCCCCCACCACGGTAATCCCGTCATTACCGGCCACCATGAGGCCCAGGAACTCGGCGCCGATCCTGGCACCGGAAAGGATGTCGAATTCTCGCGCTCGGACGAACAGGTTTTGCCCGCCGAAGCCAATGTGGTCGTCATCATCCCCGGCGATGGTGACCGTTCCGTCGGACCAGACAAACAATCCAGCAGTCGGATCGGCGGCAGTCGGTCCCCCGATCAATCCGCCATTTGCCGTGGCAATATCGAGATCGCCCGTCGTCAGGAATCCGGCGAAACCCGAAATCGGAATTGCCCCATTCGCGGCTCGGATCAACGACGCTGCCCCGGCCTCACTGCCGGTTGCCAAGGCAAAGAGGCTGTTGAGCCTGATCGTGCCGCCGTCGGCCTCGATCTCGAATGAGCCTGCTGTCCCGTCGCCATGAGCAAGTATCTCCAGCGTATCGGCCGAGAGCGAGCTGCCCCCGCTCGCGATCACTTGCACCAGCCCGCCAATCGCGGTTCCGGAGAGCTGACCCGCCGTATCGATCCCGGCGTACCCGCCAGCCTCCAAGAAGAGTCCGCCTGCGGTGATCGTCGAATTGTCTTGTACTTCGATGCGTGCGGAACCGCCCCTGGCATTTCCGCCCACGACGCCTGTCCCGCCATCGGCGGAGGCGTCCAAATCGATGAAGCCACCTGCTGTGAAATTACTCCCTGTGGTCGCCGTGATCCGCGCGATGCCGCCCTCGCCCAGGCCACCGGTACCCAATTCCGAGGCGCCGCCCAGGCCATTCGCCGCAAAGTCGATACCGCCGATGATATCGAGGGTGCTACCGATATCGATCGAAGCCTCTCCGCCAATGCCATCGCCACCATCTCCGGTGGTCGCGCTTCCCCCGGTTCCATTGGCCCGTGCGAACAGATTGCTGGCGAAAAGACTGCCCGAGACGATCCCGATGCCGGCGTCGCCACCGATCCC
>JBFOLW010000323.1:0-2932 GCA_040830305.1 Erythrobacter sp. | reverse complement strand
TTGCCAAGCCGGTATCGATCGGCCCGTTCATGGCTGCAGTGCGCGCGCTGTTGCCGGGGTAATCGGTCGAGAGGTCGCGCAAGGTTTTCGGAGTCCTTGTTGGGTACGCTATCGACCTCCGTCGATAGCTTGCGGCGGCACCGGCCCACGCCCCCACCCGGCCACCCATAAGATACCGTGCCGTGGGTGGCCGGGTGGGGGCGTGGGCCGGTGCCGCAAGGTAAGCGCGGATGCGCTTACCGCACGCAATAAACAAATTCGCGAAGGCGCAACGGCCAGACGCAGGCCCGCCCCGCAATCGCCAAGCTAGCTCATCGCCATTTCGAAGCCGAATACCGCCAGCGTCACGAACAGGCCGGTCATGAAGACCTTGTAGGCCAGCGCGAGGAAGCGGTACTTCTTGCCCGCCAGCACCTGCCCGTTCTGATACATGTCGTGCGCCATGGTTTCGAACACCGTGCGGTCGGTTTCGAGGCGCTCGAGCAGCTGCTCGGTCCACTCCTCCTCGTCCATCCAGGTGTAGTGGCCGAAAAAGATCAGGTTGCGGTTCTTCAGCTTGCCGTCGGGCCGCCCGACCTTCGGCAGCACCGCCATCACCGCGCAGAGCGAACTGGCGAAAGAGAAACTGGCGAGGATCATCAACGACACCGGCATCTGCCCGGTCAGCGCGCGGCTGACCGACAGCGAGAACACGAGAAAGGTCGCGCCGAGCAGGATCGAGGCCTTCTGGTCGGCCATCTGCGACAGTTTGAGCGTGCTCATCTGCGCGGTTCGCATCAGGTGGATCGCGTGGTTGGAATAGCTCGCCTCGCGCTTGGTCTTGGGCGAATCCGTCTCCTCGCCGTCGTTGGCGGCGGGCGGATCGGCCGGAATCGATTTCGCGGAGGCTGAATCGCTCATCCGTTTTCCCCTGATCGAACAGACGATTGCGACTTTTCTGCAAGCTTGCCATCGCGGCCCGCGCTTGACAAGCACCGCCACAAGCCGCTTTGCCGCGGCAATCATTTGCGCGGAGCCCTTCTACGGGCCTGCGCCCACTCAGGATTGGAAAGCCCCGCCATGGACCGAGCCCAAGTCGACGCCAAGATTCGCGAACTGGCCGAACCCTTCAACAAGAAGGGCGTGGAGATCACCGAAAGCACCACCTTCGCCAACGATCTCGAATTCGACAGCCTGACCGTGATGGACTTCGTCGCCGCGATCGAGGACGAGTTCGACATCATCATCTCGATGAACCAGCAGGCCGAGATCGAAACCTACGGACAGCTGGTCGATGCGGTCACCAAGCTGCAGGCCGACTGATGAGCGAGGGCATCATGCAGCCGGACCAGCCGCAGGCGCTCCCGGGCGACGGCAAGGATCTGTTCTCCAAGTTCGACGACATCATCGCGCTGCGCGAGGGGCTCCTCGCGCAGGGCCACGAAGATCCGTTCAACCTGGTGATGGAAAAGGTCCTCTCGCCCACCCGCGCGATCTGCAACGGGCGCGAGACGATCCTGCTCGGCACCTACAATTACATGGGCATGACCTTCGACCCCGACGTGGTCGAGGCGGGCAAGCAGGCGCTGGCCGACTTCGGTTCGGGCACCACGGGCAGCCGCGTGCTCAACGGCACCTACCAGGGCCACAAGGAAGTCGAGCAGGCGCTGATGGACTTCTACGGCATGGACCATGCGATGGTCTTCTCGACCGGCTACCAGGCCAATCTCGGGATCATCTCCACGATCGCCGGCAAGGGCGACTACATCATCCTCGATATCGACAGCCATGCCAGCATCTGGGACGGCTGCGCGATGGGCCAGGCCGAGGTGGTGCCGTTCAAGCACAACGATATCGAGGCGATGGAAAAGCGCCTGCGCCGCATCCCCGAAGGTGCGGGCAAGCTGGTCATCCTCGAAGGCGTCTATTCGATGCTGGGCGATGTCGCGCCGCTCAAGGAAATGGTCGCGGTAGCCAAGAAATACGGCGCCATGGTGCTGGTCGACGAAGCGCATTCGATGGGCTTCATCGGCGAAAAGGGCCGCGGCGTGGTCGAGCAGGAAGACTGCATGGACGATGTCGATTTCATCATCGGCACCTTCTCCAAGAGCGTCGGCACCGTCGGCGGCTTCTGCGTCTCGAACCATCCCAAGTTCGAAATCATGCGGCTGGTGTGCCGCCCCTATGTGTTCACCGCCTCGCTCCCGCCGAGCGTGGTCGCGACCGCCTGCACCTCGATCCGCAAGCTGATGCACGGCTCGAACAAGCGCGCGCATCTGTGGGAGAACTCCAAGCGGCTGCACGCTGGGCTCAAGCAGCTCGGCTTCCAGCTCGGCACCGAGGAGCCGCAAAGCGCGATCATCGCGGTGATCATGCCCGATCTCGAAAAGGGCGCGGCAATGTGGGAAGCGCTGATCAAGGGCGGGCTCTACGTCAATCTCGCACGCCCGCCGGCAACGCCCGCCGGGATGACGCTGCTGCGCTGCTCGCTTTGCGCCGAACATAGCGAAAGCGAAGTCGAACAGATCCTTGCGATTTTCGAGCAGGCCGGCAAAGACGTCGGTATTATTCGAGCGTAAGCCGCCGGCCGGGCACTCTCCAGGCCCGGCCGGTGCCTCTCTTAGGCGGCGGTCTGCGCCGCCCCCTCTCCAACCGGTTCCCCGGCGCCCTGCTCCTGCGGGATCCGCCCGAACAGCGGCCAGGCGAGCTGTTCGCCGAGCGAGGTCTCGGGCAGGTTCTCGACGCCGTAGCTTTGCGGGTAACTGCGGGTGATCTTCGCGGTGCCGAACAGCATGTCCCAGACGAACAGCAGATTGCCGTAATTGCCCTTGTAGTTGACCGCCGGGTCGCTCGCGTGGCGGCCATGGTGCGCGTGATGTGTGGCGGGCGTCGAAATGGTCCGCTCGACTACCCACATCAGCGGCGAAAGCCATTTGATTTTATAGAGCGGGCG
>JBFOLW010000322.1:0-5365 GCA_040830305.1 Erythrobacter sp. | reverse complement strand
GCCCGTGCGGTTATCGGGCGGCCCGACATGCTGGTGGCCGACGAACCCACCGGCAACGTCGATCCGGAAATGGCGCTCAAGCTCATTCGCCTGTTCGAAGCGCTCAACCGGCTCGGCACGACGGTCGTGGTGGCGACGCACGATGTTCACTTGCTGCGCAAGGTCCCCGATTCGCTGATCATGCGGTTGGACAAGGGACTTCTGTCCGACCCCACCGGTGCATTGCGCTACCCGCCGCGGCGCGTAGGGGCGGGCGAATGAAGAAACCGCCGGTCATCGCTGTCGCGGCCGAGCGCGGGCTATCACCGTTTCGAGGCCGACGCGCGGCACATCTCCTGCCGCAGGCGCGGCTGGGAGGTCCAATGCCGTGGGTCATTGCGATCATGGTTGCGTTGACCGTGCTGGCGGCGGGCGGGGCGTTGGCGCTCGACAATCTCGCCGACCGCGCGCGTGGCGAGCTCGACGGCAGCGCTACCGTACAGATCATCGAGGCCGATCCGCAACTTCGCGCGCAGCAGGCGGAGGCCGCGGCCGGTATCCTGCTCGAGGATCGCGATGTCGCCGGGCTCGCGATCGTGCCGCAGGAGACTGTCGAGCAATTGCTCGAGCCCTGGCTGGGGACGGACAATCCGGAGGATGCGGTCCCGATCCCCGCGCTCATCGACCTGCGTCTGCGGGGAGAGGCTGACGAAGCCACGCTGCAGCGCTTGCGCAGCCTTGTCGCCGACCGCGCACCCGCGGCGCGGATCGACGCTCAGGCGCGATGGCTTGCTCCGGTGTTCTCGGCGCTGGCGGCGCTGGGGTGGATGGCGCTGGGGTTGATCGGCCTGCTAGCCTTTACCGGTGCGGCAGCCGTGTGGCTGGCAGCTCGCAATGCGCTCGGCACCAATCGGGATACGATCGAGATCGTCCACCTGCTGGGCGGCAGCGACGACCAGATCGCGCGGATATTCCAGCGTTCGATCCTTGCCGATGCATCGGTCGGCGGTGTGCTCGGTCTCGCGATCGGTGCCATTGCGGTGTGGGTGATGGGCGCGCAGTTCGCTGCGCTCGATTCCGGCCTCGTGTCCGGTGGCGGTCTTGAACAGAGCGATTGGCTCGTCTTGGCGCTTGTCCCAATCGGGGCGATTGTTCTAGCGGTCTGCACGGCGCGCTTTACCGTGCTCGCGTCGCTCAGGAAAATACTGTGATCCTCCGCTTCTTCGCTGCCGTCGTGCTGGTTTACGCTTTCGGTTTCCTCGGATTCGCCGTGTCCTTGCCCAAGCCCGTGGCCGGCGAACGAACCGATGCGGTAATCGTGCTGACCGGCGGGCCGGGCCGGATCGCGCGCGGGCTGGACATCGTTGAACAGGAGCTGGCGAAGGAGCTGTTCGTCTCGGGGGTCGACCCCGACGTAACGCCGGCCGAGTTCGCCGCCGAGTTCGATGTTTCGCGCCGGACCATGGAATGCTGCGTCAAGCTGGGCTATCTCGCGGTCGATACGCGCAGCAATGCGGGCGAGGCCGCGCAATGGCTGAGAGAAAACGACGCTGGATCGGTTCGGCTGGTTACGACCGACTGGCACATGGCGCGCGCCAGTTCCGAGTTTAGCGAAACATTGCCCCCTGACATGCGGGTGGTGGAGGATGCTGTCGTTTCGCACCCCAATCTCGCGACGCTCTTTCTCGAATACAACAAGCTGCTCGCCGCAGCGATCTCGCAAGGGTTGCCGGGTTGAGATTGCCGATGCGTTTGCTCCGAAACCTTGCCTTCTACTTCGCCTTCTATCTGGGCAGCCTGCTGATCACATCCGCCTCGCTCGCCTCGCTGCCGTTCAGCGTCGATGCGTTTCGCGCGCGCGTGCGCAACTGGTCGCAATGGCAACGCTGGTGCCTGGTAAACCTGCTCGGCTGCGAAATCGTGCTTGAGGGCGCACCGCTCGACCAGCCGGTGCTCTATGCGATCAAGCACGAGAGCTTCTTTGAAGCGATCGATGCGCCCGCGCTGTTCGACACGCCGAGCGTCTTTGCCAAGCAGGAGTTGTTTAGTATCCCGCTATGGGGCCGCGCGGCAGCCGCGTTCGGGCTGGTGCCGGTCGAGCGCAACGCCGGGGCACGGGCGCTGATGACCATGATCCGCTCGGCCAAGGCGCTGGTGGCCGATGGCCGCCCGCTGGTGATCTTTCCCGAGGGCACGCGGGTCCCGCATGGCGAAAACCGCAAGCTGCAGGCGGGCTTTGCAGGGCTCTACAAGATGCTGGCACTGCCCGTGGTGCCGGTCGCGGTCGACAGCGGGCCCGTCTATCACAAACTGCTCAAGAAACCGGGGCGCATCACCTATCGCTTCGGCGAGGCGATCCCCCCGGGCCTGCCGCGCGCCGAAGTGGAGGAAAGGGTGCGCGAGGCAATCAACGCCCTGAATCGGTGAGTTCCTCGTGCCGGCCCGAGGCCTCGCGACCTGCCTGTCGCAAAGATGGCTGCCTCATTCAGCCGACAGCCAATCGGCATCGGGTATCCGATCCCTATGAACAGACGCCAGTTTCTCGCCTCTACAGCCGCCACTGCATGCATTGCCGGTACGGTGCCTGCGCTTGCCCGGCGTACACCGGTTGTCGATTGGGAGATCGGTCCTGTCGTTCGCGGTCGCAACTATTCGGTGGGCATGCCATCGCATCCCGCACCGCTGCGCGAGGGCTGGTTCTTCGACTTTCCCGGGCCCCGCAGGAGTGATGGTCACGTCCATTACGTGACCCGGAATACCGGTTCGCTCGACGGTGCCCGCGGGCTGCGGTTGCGCTACCGTATCGATGCGCGGCCGGGTACGCGGTTCGTACCGCAGGAGTATGCCGACCGGACGGCCATCTTGTCGCTTTACCTCCAGCGCGCCGGCGACGACTGGCTCGCACGCAGGGGAACGCAGTTTCATCGCTGGTATTCGCCGCACGACCGCGTTGTCGCGATCGAACCGGGTGAGCACGAGCTGATCATCCTGTTCAAGGAAAACTGGATCAGCGTCATGGGATCCGATCACCAGCAAAGCCCTCGCGCCTTCGCCGATGCGCTGGCCAATGCCGCGCGTATAGGCTTCACGCTGGGCAGCGACGGGGGCCGCGGCCACGGCGTGTTCGCCACTGGCCCCGCGCGGTTCACACTTCTTGAGTTTGCGGTGATCTGAGAACGCGGTTTCGCGGTTCGGGTCAGCGCCGGTCAGTGATCCTTCCGCCCGAAATCGGGACGTGCGTCGTCCTGGCCTTCTTCGATGATCGAGCGACGGATGGTGCGAGTCTTCGCGAACAGTTCGTGGAGCGTTTCGCCGTCGCCATTGCGGATCGCGCGCTGGAGTAGGCTGAGGTCCTCGGTGAAGCGTCCGAGCACCTCGAGCACCGCATCGCGATTGCTCAGGAACACATCGCGCCACATGGTTGGGTTGCTCGCGGCGATACGGGTGAAATCGCGGAAACCCCCGGCGGAGTATTTGATCACCTCGCCACGTGTCACGTCCTCGAGGTCGCTCGCGGTGCCCACGATCGTATAGGCGATGAGGTGCGGGATATGGCTGGTCACCGCGAGCACGAGGTCATGGTGCTCGGCATCCATGAGTTCGACCTTGGCGCCCAGGCCCTCCCAGAATTCAGATACCGCCTCGATCGCCTGCTGCGGCGCATCGGTACCCGGTGTGAGGATGCACCATCGCTGGCGGAAGAGTTCGGGAAAACCGGCTTCGGGTCCGCTCTTCTCGGTACCGGCAACGGGATGCGCTGGGATGACGACGGCGTCGGGCAGCGCGAGGGTGAGCGCCTCGCCTACACTGCACTTCGAGGAGCCGACGTCGCTGACGATGGTCCCGGGCTGGAGATGCGGAGCGATCGCTTCTGCCGCGGAACCCATCGCGCCGACGGGGACGCAGAGGATGACCAGATCGGCCTCGCCCGCCGCCTCCGCCACCGTGTCGCAGACCGTGTCGACGAGCCCGCGCTTGGCGGCGCGGGCACGGACGTCGGGATCGGCGTCCCAGCCCGCGGTCGTGACCTCGGGAAGCATTTCGCGCACCGCCAGCCCGACCGATCCGCCAATCAGACCGAGGCCGACGATGGCCACGCTGCGGACCATCAGGCAGCGCCCTCGCAGAGGTCGCGCAGCACGTCGGCGATAGCGTCCATCTGCTCCTGTGTGCCGATCGTGATCCGCAGGGCCTGGGGCAGCCTCTGCCCCGGGAGGTGGCGCACGGCGTAACCCGCTTCGGCGATCGCGGTTAGGGCGGCGTCGGCAGAGATGCCGCCTTCGAACACGACGAGGACGAAATTAGCCTTGCTCGGCAACGCTCGCAGGCCGTGGTTGCCGAGGCTCGCTATCCGCTCGACAAAATGCGCGCGCACCGCATTGTTCGCGTCTCGCGTGCGGGCGACGAAGTGCTGGTCGTCGAGCGCCGCAAGCGCCGCGCTTTGCCCGCTCGCAGTGACATTGAAGGCACCGCGCAACCGGTTGAGCGCGCCGACCAGCTCCGGTGCACCGGTAGCCCAGCCGACCCGCTCGCCCGCGATGCCATAGGCCTTGGCGAAGGTGCGCGTGACGAGCACATTAGCGTGATTGGCGGCGAGGGCCATGCCGCCGTCGTCCTCGTCATCCTCGAGGAACTCTGCGTAGGCTTGATCCACCACGAGCAGTGTATCTTTCGGCAGGCCTGAGTGGAGGCGCGCCACCTCTCCGGCGTCGAGCCATGTACCGACCGGATTGTTCGGATTGTCGAGCAGCACGACCTTGGTGCGCGGCGTAACCGCGGCGAGAAATGCATCGACATCGGGCGCATAGTCGCGGTCTCCCGCCATGACGGCCTCGGCCCCGACCTTGTGCGCCAGCAGCGGGTAGAGCGAGAAGGAATAGCGCGAGAACAGCACCTCGTCTCCGGGACCGGCAAAGGCCTGCACTGCGCCATGCAGCAGCTCGCCCGAACCGGTTCCGCAGACGATGCGCGCGGGATCGATGCCGTGCAGCGCGCCGATCGCTTCGCGCAGTGCGGTGGCATCGGGATCGGGATAGAGGTGCGGGCGATGGTCGCGCGCCAGCGCCTCCAGGACCTTGTGGCTGCATCCCAGCGGGTTCTCGTTTGCCGACAGCTTGACCAGTTCGCGGCCGTCCGCCGCCTTGGACCTGCCCGGGACATAGGGGTGGATCGCCTCGATCCACGGTTTCAAGGTTGGTGTGTCTGCCATTTCAGCTTCGCCGCATGAAAGAAATACGGCCCTTCGACAAGCCGCGGGTGAGCGGATAGAGACAGGGTTTGATTGTTTCACCCAAAGGTCCGATTTGAACGCCCGCTCGCAAATGCTGACCCTTCCCGCTTCCCTGCCGCTCGACGGCGGCGGCGAGCTTGCGCGGGTCGAGGTGGC
>JBFOLW010000321.1:0-9708 GCA_040830305.1 Erythrobacter sp. | reverse complement strand
GATCGGCTCGTTGCGGAACGTGAATGCGGAAATGCTACTCCCGACGCGGGGCGCAATCGCGACCGCATACTCTCCCGCCTGAAGGTCGATCGTCGGGCTATCCGACAGTCGAGGCGTACAAGCCGTTCCCATGTTCACCCCCTCTCCAGTCGCGCCACGGTGCACGATCTGCACTGAAAGTGGCTTCGCGCAGTCCGGAACGGCCGCAAGATAGGTATGCAGGCACTTTGCTGAGACAGAAAGTGCATACCAGCGGGTGCGCTCGAAATCCCGACACCCCGTCCTTTAGCAAGCTAACACAATCTAGGAGAAAGGCCCTCAGTTATCCTTCGATGAGGGCATTTCGTGTAAATAGATACATCAGCAATCGCACAGCAAAATGGCGCGCCCGGCAGGACTCGAACCTGCAACTCCAAGCTTAGAAGGCTCGTGCTCTATCCAGTTGAACTACGGGCGCGCGCTGGGGACGCCATAACGCGCCTTTCGCGGCGGGCCAATCGGCACTAACCCACTTTGCCATGGAAAACGCACCGCAGTCCGTTCAGCCCGCCAAGCAACAGTTCCGCTATTACGACCTGGTGATGGCGGGATTCGTCACGATCCTGCTGCTTTCGAACCTGATCGGTGCATCGAAACCGAGCTATGTCACCTTGCCGGGGATCGGCGAATGGTCGTTCGGTGCGGGCGTGCTGTTCTTCCCGGTCAGCTACATCATCGGCGACATACTGACAGAGGTCTACGGCTACGCCCGCGCTCGCCGCGTCATCTGGACGGGGTTCGCCGCCTTGCTGTTCATGGCCTTCATGGCCTGGGTGGTGGTGCAGCTGCCGCCCGCCGCCGGCTGGCCGGGGCAGGACGCCTATGAATTCGTGTTCGGCAATTCATGGCGCATCGTGCTTGCCTCGATGGTCGCCTTCTGGGCGGGCGAGTTCGCCAACAGCTACGTGCTGGCCAAGATGAAGGTATGGACCGAGGGTCGCCATCTGTGGATGCGCACGATCGGATCGACGGTGGTCGGCCAAGGCCTCGACAGCCTGATCTTCTATCCGCTGGCCTTCTGGGGCCTGGCCGGCTGGCCGGTCGAGCTGTTGTGGCAGGTCGTGCTTTCGCAATGGGCGATCAAGACCGCCTGGGAGGCGATGCTGACGCCGGTGACATATGCGGTGGTCGGCACATTGAAGCGCGCGGAAGGTGTCGAACTCTTCGATACCGACACCGATTTCTCGCCCTTTGCTTCGACGCGACAATAACCCACGAAAAAAGGGGCGACCCGCAGGCCGCCCCTCCCTCCCCCAATTAGTGGCGCCTTATCAGAACTTTGCGCCGATCGCGATGCCGTAGCGCCGCGGGTCG
The DNA here is from genome assembly GCA_040830305.1 of Erythrobacter sp. GTDB lineage: Bacteria > Pseudomonadota > Alphaproteobacteria > Sphingomonadales > Sphingomonadaceae > Qipengyuania. The sequence continues at coordinate 8,355 of JBFOLW010000321.1, read as the reverse complement.
AGCGTAAAGATATTCGAGAACAGGCCCGAACTCGCGTCGGTGACGTAGAGCCCGGTCACCGAGTTGCTGTCGAAGATGTTCTGGACGAACCCGCGCACGAACCAGCGTTCGTCGGAGCCATTCAACTGGATCTGCGCATTCGCCTGGACGAAGGGCGCGATCCGGTTGACGTTGCCATTGAACACATTGCCGAACTGCTCGCCGGTATAGGCGAGGTCGAAGCGCGGCACGAGCGTCATCCCGTTGTCGAATTCGGCCGTGTACTGGACCCCGACCGACGCCTTGAATTCGGGGGCCTGCGGAAGCTTGTTGCCGCGCAGGTTGACCTGCACGCCAGGGCTGAGGACATCCAGCGGCCCAAGTGCCGCAAACGCCGGGTTGGCAGTCTGCGCGTCGAGCACGCTGCAGATGCTGAAGGCGCCGTTGGAGGCGATGCCGCCGTCGGCCGGGAAAGGCGCCGGGGCACGCAGGCCCAAGCCGCCATTCACCAAACCGACAAAGGCATTGGCACCGGCCCCGGTCACGGCACACAATGCGCCGTTGGTGATGTCCTTGATGATCACCGCCGTCGGGTCGCCGCCGCCCGGATCACGCGGGTTGCTGAAGAGCTGGTCCCCGGCAACCTTGGCGTTGAGGTAGCTGAGGTTCATGTTGATCAGCCAGTTGTAGCTCGGCCGCATGATCGTCTCGAGCTCGAGCCCCCAGATCTTCGCATCGATCGTATCATTGACCGATGTGCGTGCGATGATGCGGCTGAGCTGCAAGTCCGAGTACTTGTAGTAGAAGCCGGTGAGATTCACCTGCAGCGAACCGTCGAGGAACGTGTTCTTCGAGCCGATTTCGAAGGCGTCGATCGATTCCGGCCCGAAACTTTCCGGGACAGCGAAGATCGGCTGCAGCGGCGGATTGATGCCACCGGACTTATAGCCGCGCGAGTACGATGCGTAGATGTGGCTATCGGGCGAAAGCTCGTAATCGACCACGAAGCGACCGGTAATCTCGTCGAACGAGACCGCGCGTTCCTGCACCAGCTGGTTGCCCGGCGTCCCCGGATCGGCATCGAACGACCCGACGAACGGCGATGCGAAGGGATCGCCATTGTTGCTGTAGGGGTTGAGGAAGCTTGCGAGCGTCGACCGGGCCCGGATCGCCTTGCTGTCGTCGTTATAGCGAAGACCGGCGGTCAGGCTGAGGCGATCGGTGACATCGAAATACAGCTCGCCGAAGAGGCCGAAGCTTTCGAGCTGGAAATCCTGCGTGTTGTTGCGGAAGAACGACGTGGCGAGATAGCTCGGCGGGAGGCCCGCTCCCAATGACGTGAAGGAGCCAAGGACGCCGGCAATGTAGTCGATCGCGAACGCGTTCACGTAATAGCTGTTCTCGGCGAACTCGTTCTCGGCGTAAATCCCGCCCAGCAGGAAGTTGAAGGGTCCGTCGAAATCGGAAGCGAGGATCGCCTCGACCGACCAGCCCTTGGTCTGCTGGTTGGAGCGGTCGAACTGCGTGCCATCGGGAGTACAGACCCGCTGTCCTTCGAACGCACCGGTATTGTCCAGCCGCGTGTCGGAGACGCACAGGTTGCCCGATCCGTCGAACAGCGCATCCACGATCGGTTGGAAATAGGCCCCAGTGCCCGGCCCCGCTGCGCCGGCGGCGAATGCCTGCAAGGTCGGGAATGCAACCGCGGATTGCGGAATGGCGCCGACGCCGAGGTTATAGTCTTGGCGCGAGTCGACGGCGGTTTCCTGGTAAGTCCCGGTGACCGACAGTTTCATCGGGCCGAAGCCCTGCTCGATATGCGCCTGAAGCTGCAGTTCGTCCGAGAAATATTCCGGCGTGAATTGCGTGTTCACGACGCGGACGTCGTTCGGCTCGTTGAAATTGGCATAAGCATCGGGGCCGTAAAGGCTGTTCAGTCCGAGCGTGGCGGGGATGCCGTTGATCGCAAGAAATTCGGACGATCCGAGCGTGCCGGTAAACGTCGAATTGGAGTTCGTCTTGGCGAAGTCGCGGCGTGTGTTGAGGCAGCCCAGAACGCCGGTCGGGTCGCGTTGGCACAGCTGCTTCTGGATCCGGAGGCGACTATCGTTCTCCCGGAAGTAGAAACCCATCAGGTCGATCGTCGTGTCGGGGCCCGGCTCCCACCGGAACGAGCCGCGAACCGCGTACATGTCACGATCATCGATACGGCTGCCGTCGAAGAGATTGCGAGTGTAGCCGTCGCGGTTGAGATAGAACCCTGCGGCGCGCAGTGCCATCGTGTCGCCGATCGGCACGTTGACCATGCCGCGCGCCTTGATGCTGTCGTAATTGCCGTATTCGAACTCGCCCGATGCCCGGAACGCGCCCAGTTCGGGTTTGGCCGTCACGACATTGACCACGCCGGAGGTCGCATTGCGACCGAACAGCGTCCCCTGCGGGCCGCGCAGGACCTCGATCCGCTCGAGGTCGAAATACTCGGTTTCGAACAGGCGCGTGCTGAAAAGCGGCGCCGAATTGAGGTGAATTGCGGTCGCGCTGTCGCAGGAAACACCCACACACAGGTCGCCGATCCCGCGAATGGTAAAGCTCGATGCGGTGAAGTTCGACTTGGTGAAGGAGACGTTGGGCAGCGTCAGCTGAAGGTCGCTCGCGTTCTCGATCTGCTGCGCCTCGAGCGACTCGGCGTCGAATGCGCTGACCGCGATCGGCACCTCCTGCAGGCTCTGTGCCTGGCGCTGCGCCGTCACGATGATGACATTGCTGCTTAGCTGCGGATCTACGAGATCGTCGTCGGTTGCCTCTTGCGCGAATGCCGGAAACGAAATCGCACTCGCACAGATCCCCGCGAGCAGGGAAGCCCTTACCCTCATTAACCCTCTCCTCTCCATGTGGCCGTCTTTTGCAGCCTATGCTCCCATAGCTACCATACATTCGTATGCACGCAAGGGTTTGCGCATGATTATTGCGCAATAAGCCCCGGAAATTTGGCAAGTGTTGTGCTGAGGATGCAAATGCGTGCGCGGTTGACGCTACGGCATGCGCGCCTCGTGCAATGACCAAGCCTGTCGGCTCTGGTCAGATCAACGTGCCGCTTTCCGCAATCTGGGCGATATGCCGACGCCCCGATCCGTCGCGCCCGAGCTGTACGACGACATCAATAACCTCCGCCGCGTACGCGATCGTATCGCTGCGCGTCAGGCCGATTCCCGTTTGCATCACCATCAACGAAAGCTGTTCGAGCGCACCGCGGAGCGAGTTTGCGTGGATGGTCGAAAAACTGCCCGGATGACCGGTGTTGATCGCGCGCAGGAAACTGACGCTTTCGGCGCCGCGCAATTCACCCAGTACGATGCGGTCAGGGCGGAGGCGAAGCGCGGCTTGCAGCAGTTCGTTGGCGGTGACCTTGGCTTCGCCCAACTCGCCTTTCACAGCCACCAGCCCGACACCGTTTTCACCCGGCAGCTTGAGCTCGGGCGTATCCTCCACCAGCACCACGCGCTCACGCCTCGGTATTTCGCCCAGCATGGAGTTGAGGAAAGTCGTCTTGCCGGTGCTGGTACCACCCGAAACGAGGATCGTGCGTCGCTGGCGGATCGCTTCGCGCAAGAAGGCGATCGGCTCTGCCTGCGCATCGGGCATGGCGCCGCGCTTTGGTGGCACCAGCGGTCCGGTGTCATAGGCGTCGAGCGTCAGATCGAGCCGGCGATGGCGACGGATCGCCATTGCCCAGTGCTTGCGCGCTGCGGGCGGGCCGCAAAACTGCACGCGCGCCCCGCCCGGCAGCGTCGCGCCGAGCAATGGATGCTCGCGATTAATGCCCTGGTGGCTGACCCGCGCAACTTGCTCGGCGAGCCGCTGGACCAGCCGGTCATCGATTTCGGGGCGCAGGATCTTCTGCATCCCTCCTGCCGCTGCGTCCTCGATCCAGACCTCGCCCGGTCGGTTGACGAGGATCTCGGTCACCGTGTCGCGCTCGAGCCATTCCTGGAACGGCGCGAGATAGGCGTCGAGATAGACGCTGCGTTCACCATTGAGGTCGACCGGCGGTGCATCCGCCTCGGGATGGTCGTCCGGGTGGAAGGGATGGATATCGGCGCTCACCGCGAACTTCAGCCTCAGCTCACCGAGGAGAAGTCGAGATCACGCGCGGTGAAGATGCGGATCGGTTCGCCCTGGCGCACGCGGACGGTCGGACCGCGCTGGCCATCCTGCTGGGCTGCAGTGGCAGCCGCGGACTGGCTGGCCCCGCCGATCAACACGCCCGCCGCGCCTCCCGTGGCGAGCGACCCGACGCCGCCGACGACCGAGAGCAACATGGCCGAGCCGAAGCGCTTGAAGAAGTTGTTGCCCGAAACCTTACCGGCAAGGCCGGTGGTCCCGTCGAAACCTATCGCGGGCGAAGCCAGGTTGACCGAGGCTCCATCCGGGCGGATCAGCCGCGTCCAGATGACATAGGCACGCTTCTGTCCGTTCTGCAGGCCCGACTGGTACTGGCCGATCAAGCGGCTCGAACGCGGGACGAGGATCTTCTTGCCGTCGAAGCTGCGGACATCCTGGCTTACCACCGCGCGGACATAGCCGGGCACATTCGTATCGATCGCGGTTTCGAGGATCGCGGGAATCAGCGTGCCCTGCGTGACCGTGGTCGTGGGATTGACCATCGCCCTGGCTTGCGCGGGAGCGCCGCCCACGCCGCCGATCCGGCTGGCGAAATCGCTGGCTGCATTGCCGGTCGGACCGGGGGCGCCTGCCTCACCGGCAGCACCGGGCTCGGTCATTGCGAGCGTCGCGGGCGACGCGCCGGCATCAAAGACGACTGTCGGGTTGGCATAGGGATTGGCGCTGGGGCCCGGATGCGGCTGCGCGGCGAGGACCGGCTGCGGCGCCGGATCGGCCAGTGCGACCGGTGCTCCCGCTGCTGCGGGAGCGACCGGTGTCACCGCCTGTGGCGGAACCACCACTGGCGCTTCGACCGGAGCCTGCTGGCCGCCGATGCCTTCGGCAGGCGCGATGCGGGCCGAATTCATGCTCCACAAGGTCACAACGCCGAGGCCGGCGACGATCGCGATACCGGCGACGAGGCCGAGTGCGTCGGACTTGCCCGAAGGACGCGCCACGGCGGGGAAGGCATTGCGCTGAGCGAGGTCGATGATGTCTGCATCGGCACCCTCGCGCGGATCGACATCGTTGGCGATCCCGTTGTCGCCCGGCTTCTTTTCAGGCAGTCGCATGGCATGACGCATCGATTACCTCCCCTTCGATGCGAGGGCGGCATTGCCGCTCGCGCTGGTAGCGGGCCGCTCGGGCCCGGTGTTGGTCAGCTGGGCGCTGTCGTTGCCCAACCGCAGCACGATCGTGCGCGGCACGCCGTCGACCACGATCGTATTGCCGCGGACGGTGAAATTGACCGGGCCTTCGACACCCTCGGAATTGGTTACGAGAATTGCGGGCACATCCCTGCCCGTGGGCCAGGTCAGGAAGGTCGCGGTGCCGTCGTCATAGGTATTCTCGGGCAGGAGTTCGGCATCGCCCGATGCATTCCAGGCGAAGTTGAGATCCGCCGGATCGACCACGGCATAGGGATCGCGCGCAGCCTGCTGCTCGATCGCGTTGGGCCCGTCGGTCAACAGCGTATCTTCCTCTTCGGGCAGGTCGGGATAGGCGAACCGCAGCAGGTACAGCGGCTTGGCGCTGGGATTGGCGACGAGATCGAACAGGTAGGTCCGCTTGCTGGTGATGACCGTCAGGTTGGTCGTGGCGCGCGGTTCGAGCGGCTTCACGAACAGGATATTGGCGCGCTTGTTGGGCGTAATCTGCCAGGTGGAGCTGTCGCCGATCGCGACGTTTTCGATGACCTCGTCGTCGCCGAACAGGATGCTCGCCTGCACGGTCACGCGGCCTTCGACGCGGACCACCCTGGTTTCGTCATACATCACCTCGACGAGGCGCGGGTCCTGTGCCGCTGCGGGGGCAGCCGAAAGGCCGAGAGCGAGCGCGGGAATGAGCGCGCGGTTCATGCGTGTTTCTCCATGGAACGGTCGAGAGCCCTGGGCGTCGCGGATTTGAACCGGCTACCGATGCCGGAACCGCGCACGCGGGCCTTGCTAGCGATGGATTGCTGAGCCGAAGCTGAAGAGGTCGCGTAGACTTTTGTCACGCGCGACCCGCCGCCTCCCGCACCGCCGGAATCGTTGGCGGCGTAGGCGGTCGGTATGGCCGATACGTCGATCTTGCGAGCCTGGCTGCTGGCTTGGCCTGCGGCCTCGGCCCGGGCCACTGCGGGGGCCGCTTGCCGGGGAGCCTCGGCCGGCGAAAATTTCTCGTCTTTGTCCGGAACGAGGCCGAATACGGTCCAGCCCGCCACCATCGTCCCGGCGACCTTGAGCACCAGAATCATCAGCGCGACATGCACCGCCCCGATCATGAAGAAGGCCATGCCCGCCTGCGGATCGACCTGTCCGGGCGTGGCCGTCAGCGCGCCGAGGATCGGCACAGCAAGTTCGAGCATCACGCTGCCGCCAAGCACCGCGAACAAGGGTGCGAGCGCGCACATCGTCAGCCCCTTTACCCAGCCGGCGAACAGTCCGCGTGTTCCGTTGAACAGCGCCAGTACGACAAACAGGGGACCAAGCGCGATCAGCACGCCCAGAGCAATCTTAGTCGTGACCAGGAGCCCGACCGTGCCGAGCATGAACAACAATGCGCCGAACCACATCATCCCCTCGGGCGAGAATGTCGAGATGTCGGTTGCGCCACCGCTGGCTTCCTGGATGGCGATGAACACCACGTCGATCTTCTGCGCGAAGGTTTCGGTGGCCGATCCTTGCGTACCCGTCAGGATCCCCGCGAGATAGTCGGGCGTCGCGACGGCGAGGTTCCAGACGACGCTCTGGTAGGCGATCCAGCTGGTGGCGAAAGTCAGCACGAGACCGAGCGTCATCATGCGCGGAACGAGGCTGCGTACACCAATGTTGGTCCGGCCCGTCAGCAGCGCGAAGGCGAACAGCGCGATGAACAGCGTCAGGATCAGCGTAAGCACGGTGCCGAGCGAACCGCCCGGCGCGAACAGGCGCCCGAAGGCGGCCGCGCTCGCCTCGCCCGCGATGCAGTCGACCCCGCGCAGCGCGGCGGCGACGCCATTGCCGACCTGCTGCGCCGCCTGCTGGCAGTTCACGCTCATTCGGCAGCGAGGCCGAGGGCTTCGAGCCCGGCCTCCCCTTCATCGTTCGCGCCGCCCGGCCACTTGGTGCCGGTGAGCGCGGGGAACCATTCGCTGGGCGCATCGCCCAAGGCTTCGCGAAGCAGGTCGAGCCGGCGAACCGAGCTTTCGCGGCCCGACAGTAGCGTGAGCACTTCGGGCGCGCCCGACAGGTCGAGGCGCACGACCACGCTCGCATCGGGCTGGCGCACGAGGAAGCAGCGGCTGTGCGCAGGAAGCGTGCGGATCAGCGCAAGTTCGTGCTCGGTCAGGCCGAAGCCGTCGCAGTAATCTTCGGGCCGCGCGCGGCTGTTGGGCATGAACACCATGGTTGCGGTCTGTTCGACCAGAGCCGTCGAAATGCGGCTCTCGAGCGCGTCGCGCGCCGACTGCGTAGCGAAGCCGACCAGTGCGTTGCGTTTCCTGAGCGTCTTGAGCCAGTCGCGGATGCGCGCGGCAAAGACCTCGTCATCGAGTGCCTTCCAGCCCTCGTCGATCAGGATCATCGTCGGTTTGCCGTCGAGGCGTTCCTCGATCCGGTGGAAGAGGTACATCATCGTCGGCGTGCGCAGCTTCGGGTTCTCGAGCAGCGCGGTCATGTCGAAGCCGAGCACGCGGCTCGTCAGGTCGAGCTTGTCCTCGGCATTGTCGAACATCCAGGCGTTTTCGCCCTCGCCGATCCAAGCGCCGAGACGGTCCGCCAGATCGCCCGGCTGCGGGCGACGACTGCCGGACAGCAGCTCCTTGAAGTGGCGCAGGCGGCGCAGCGAGGCATCGTTGGCATAGGCCGCATCGACCGCGCCTGCGATGGTCTGTTCCTCTTCGGGTCCCTCGGCCTTGAGCAACACGCCCAGCCAGTCGCGCAGGAACGCCTTGTTGCCCGGGGTTTCGGGCAGCGCGAGCGGGTTGAACCCGGTCGGCTCGCCCGCGCGGATGCTGTCGTATCGTCCACCGATCCCGCGCACGAACAGTTCCGCGCCGCGATCCTTGTCGAACAGGATGGTGCGGGGGCTGAACTTCTGCGCCTGCGCGGCGAGGAAGTTCATCACCACGGTCTTGCCCGAACCGCTTGGCCCGATGACCGAGAAATTGCCGAGGTCGCCGTGGTGGAAGTTGAAGAAGAACGGCGTTGCGCTGGTGGTCTCCAGCAGCGTCACCGCCTCGCCCCAATGGTT
>JBFOLW010000320.1:0-2190 GCA_040830305.1 Erythrobacter sp. | reverse complement strand
TCCAACCCGTTCGAAAGGCTGCCGACGCCAGCCGCAGAAGGGATGGGGCTCAACCCGCTGCTGCAGGATATCGGCCTGGTCTTCCACCCGCCGACGCTCTACCTCGGTTATGTGGGCCTTTCGGTCGCATTCAGCTTCGCGGTGGGCGCCTTGCTGACCCGGCAGGTGACGCCCGACTTCGCGCGCGCGATGCGCCCCTGGATCCTGGGCGCCTGGGTCTTGCTGACGATCGGGATCACGGCGGGTAGCTACTGGGCCTATTACGAGCTCGGCTGGGGCGGCTGGTGGTTCTGGGATCCGGTCGAGAACGCCTCGTTGATGCCTTGGCTCGCCGCTACCGCGCTGCTGCATTCGGCCAGCGTCCTCGCCAGCCGTGACGCGTTGCGGACCTGGACCATCATGCTCGGCGTGGTCGCCTTCTCGATGAGCATGGTCGGGACGTTCCTCGTGCGCTCGGGCATTCTCACCAGCGTCCACGCCTTCGCGGTCGACCCCGAGCGTGGCACGTTCATCCTCGTCCTGCTCGGGATTTTTATCGGCGGAGCGCTGCTGCTGTTCGCCCTGCGCGCGAATACCATCCGCGAAGGCGAGCGCTTCGCCCTGGCAAGCCGCGAGGGCGCGCTGGTGTTCAACAATGTCATGCTCAGCGCGATCTTGGCGATCGTGCTGCTCGGCACGCTCTATCCGCTGCTGACCGAGGCATTCGACGTGCGGGTGTCGGTGGGGCCACCCTATTTCAATCCCGTCGGCGCAATCTTCACCATTCCCATGCTTGCTGTGATGGCGGTCGGGCCGCTGCTCCGCTGGCGGCAGGACCGGATCGACCGGATCGGCAAGGAAGTGGCCTTGTTCGCGGCGCTGGTGTTGGCTGCCTTGATCCTTGTGAGCCTGCTGGCAGAGATAGCGATCCTGCCGCTGCTCGGTCTGGCCCTGGGGCTCGGACTTGCCGTCGCCAGCCTGCTGCCGCTGCGCGGGCGCCGATTGTCGCGCACGCCCTTGTCGACCTGGGGCATGGTGGTCGCGCACTTCGGCATCGCCGTGGCCCTGCTCGGCATGGCGAGCGAGAGTGCCTTTACCAAGGAACGGCTGGCAGCGGTGGAGGAAGGCGGCAGCGCAACCGTCGGTCCGTGGACTGTCGTCCTGCAGGGCGTCGAACCCGTCGCCGGGCCCAACTGGACGGCGATCCAGGGGCGTCTCGCGGCGAGTTATGACGGGAGCGAGGCCCGGGTGCTTACGCCGCAGTCGCGCAACTTCTGGGCACCACCGCAGCAGACGACCGAGAGCGCGCTGGTTACGCGCTGGAACGGCCAGCTCTACGCCGTGGTCGGCGACCGGGCGCCGGATGGGCGCTGGCAATTACGCCTGTGGTGGAAGCCCTTCGTGACGCTTATCTGGTACGGCGGTCTGCTGGTCGCGCTGGGCGGCGTTCTGGCGCTGGTCGGCAGGGTGGTTGGCGATGTGCGTAATCGGCGGCTTGCCGCGCGTATCTCAGAGCGCCGATCCGAACAGGAGGCTGCCGCATGAGCTGGCGTTTGTGGGTTCCGTTGTTCGCTTTTGCGCTGTTCATCGGCCTCGCGGCCTACCAACTGACCCAGCCCAAGAATGATTTCGTCGAGAGCCGGATGGTCGGCGAGGAACTGCCCTATTTTGACCTCCCGCCGGCGATGGACGGGGTAGAGGGGGTCACCAACGCGACATTCGCCGACGGCACGCCGCGCCTGCTCAATATCTGGGCGAGCTGGTGCCTGCCCTGCATCGCCGAGGCACCGCATCTCGAGAGCCTCAAGCAGCAAGGGGCCGAGATCGTCGGGGTCGCGATCCGCGACCGGCCAGAGGATGTCGCGCGCTTCCTCGCGCAGCACGGAAATCCCTATAGCCGTATTGGGCGCGACGATCTGTCGGAAGTGCAGCTTGCAATCGGCTCGTCGGGCGTTCCCGAAACCTTCGTGATCGATGGCGAGGGCGTCATCCGCTACCAGCATATCGGGGATGTGCGCGCGAACGACGTGCCCAGATTGCTCGAAGAGCTGGAGAAGGCGCGTTGATCCGGGCCTTTGTCATTTCAATTGCGCTGGCGTCGGCATTTCCGCTTGCCGCGCAGCAGACGATGCCGCCTGCACCCTATGCCTATCGCCAGCTCGACGATCCCGCGCAGGAGGCCGCCGCGCAGGATCTGATGGAAACGCTGCG
>JBFOLW010000319.1:0-3995 GCA_040830305.1 Erythrobacter sp. | reverse complement strand
TGATCGCGATCAGCTGTTGTCGACGACTTCTGCGCCGGGGCCGTTCGACTTGATCGATTCGATGGCATTCTGCGCGCTCGCCTTCGAGGCATAGCCCTCGGTCGAGAACATCACTTCCGAATTGTACTTGAAGCGCACGCGGAACTCGCCTGCCTTGTCCTTGTAGATTTCGAAGTGGTGGGCCATCGATTATCTCTCCTGAATGGCGATTGGACGGGTCCGCACCCTAGCGGACAGGACTGGGTTGGCTAGCCGAAGCGGGCAGGAGAATAGAGCTCGGCATCGAGCTTCTCGGTCATTGCGTCGCGCTCCTCGCCAAGCAGCAGCTGCCGCCCGAGGCGGGCCGCCGCAGGCGCGGTCTGGAGGCAGAAACCGCCCTGCCCGGCGAACCAGGCGAAGCCTTCGGTGTCGGGGGCAAAGCCATAGACCGGGCGCCGATCGGCCGAGAAGCTGCGCAGGCCTGCCCATTTGTGCTCGACGGCTTCGACCTTCCACTCGACCACCTCCTCGAGCTGAGCGATGGCTTCGGCCACCGCTATCTCCTCGGGAGCGGCATCGCAGGGCTCGCTCGGCTCCTCGTCGTGCGGGCTGAGCCACAGCCGGCCCGATTCTGGCTTGAAGTAGAAGCGCCCGCGAATATCGAGCACGAGCGGCAGATCGTCGGGCACCGACGGGGTCACGCGAACCTGCGCCACGGTTCGCCGGTAGGGGGAGACACCGACCGGCTTGGCGCCTGCCAGCAATGCAAGCTGGTCTGCCCATGCCCCTGCGGCGTTTACCACCACGCCCGCACGATAGCTTTCGCCGTGTTCGGTGGCGATGCTCCAGATCCCGTCTTTGCGGTCGAGCGCGACGACGCGCGCACGGCATTCGAGGATGGTGTCGGCCTCACGCGCTTGAGCCAGATAGTGGGCATGCAGACCCGCCACATCGATATCGGCGCACACCGGCTCCCAGATGGCGTCGGACCAGGCATGGCGAATACCGGGTATGCGCTTTTGCAGCTCGAACCGGCCAAGGTGCTGGATGGTGGCCCCGGTGGGAACGAAGCGCTGCATGAACTGCGTCACCAGTTCTTCATCGCCTTCGCGCGCAATATACAGCGCGCCGCGCTCATGCAGGAAACCGTGTTCGCGCAGGTACGGTCCGGAGGCGAGCGTCAGGGGTACGATTTCCGGCCCGCCGTAGCACTCTTCCCAGAATGCCGCCGAGCGGCCCGTCGCGTGGTAGCCCGGCCGTTCTTCCGCCTCGAGCACCAATACGCTGGCTCCACCCGCGGACAGCTCGGCAGCCAGGCTGGCACCGGCGATACCGGCACCCACGATAGCGAAATCAAAAGCCTTCATGAGCCCGCCTGCGGCACTACGCGGTCGAGGAACCCGGCTATCCCGGCCATCGCCCTGTCGCGGACGGGATCGATTTCGCGCAGGATTTCATGGCGTGCCTCCTTCCCGAACGCAATCAGCTCGCCTTTCGGCAGGCGCTGCGCCGTGCGCACGGCCACCGCATGGCTGACCAGCATGTCTGCCGAAGTGCTGATTACCAGTACCGGAGTTTGCACCCCTTCCAGCGCTCCGGGCTCCTGGAGCCTGCGGGCCGAGGCATAGGCGCGTTCGACCCAGCCCCAGCTGCCGGGCCCCATAACCAGCTCCGGACGCTGTTCACGCCACCACAATTCGTCCGCGTATCGCTCGTCGTCATGAGACAGCAACTCGCGTCTCCGGGCGGGAATTTCGCCGGGCTTCTCGCTCCATTTCCACGCCGGGCGCGCCGGATCGCCGAGCTTCGTCATCAGCCGAGCGACCGCGTGGAGCAAGCCAAGCGGCAACGGCGGGCCCGACATACCGATCATCGGCGCGCTGAGCACGGCTGCATCGGGATCGACCAGCTTGTCGACCAGGGCACGCATGACAAGATGGCCGCCCATCGAGTGCCCGGCCAGCACATGCGGCCCCGGCGTCTCGGCGCGCCAAGCAGTCCAGAAGTGGGCAAGGTCGGCCGTCCAGTCGGAAAAATCCTCGATATGCCCGGTGACCGCGTCCTTGCCGAGGCGACCGGAGCCCGCCTGCCCGCGCCAGTCGACGGCGGTCACGCGCCACCCGGCGCGGTGCCATTGTTCGAGCGTTTCGAGATACTTCTCGTAGAAGTCGCCACGCCCCGGGAGGAACAGGATCGCGCCCCGCGCGCCGTCCTTCGCGCCAGGCCAGTCGATGCGCCTGATCGCGTGGCCATCGGCAAGCACGTGGGTCGATTCGTGCGCCTGTGGCGGGATCGCGCGGCGGTCGATCGGCGCCTTTGTCTCTTGCATGACGGTGATCGCGGCCTCCTCTATGGTTACTTTTTGGTAAGCACGTTCCTGTAGCACCGCATCCCGAGAAAGTGCCTCGGGGGCGTCATGCAAAGCCAGAATTTCACCTACGTATTGCTTGCCGCGTTGGCAATCGCACTCCTGTGGGTGATCGTGACCGACCTCAAGAGCCGCACAATCAGCAACCGGCTGACCATGACGGTTGCATTGGGCGCCCCGCTCTACTGGCTGTCGATCGGATTGCCGCTGTGGCCGGGTGTTGCGTACCAGGTCGGACTGACGCTGCTCGTCTTTGCCGTCTGCTGCTTTCTGTTCGCAGTCCGCCAGATGGGCGGCGGCGACGTCAAGCTCCTGACGGCGCTCGCGCTGTGGGTTCCTCCATCGCAATTCACGATGCTGCTCGTCGCCATGGCCATGCTCGGCTGGGTGCTGACGATGGCGGTGGGGGCATGGCGCGTGGCCCATTCCAGAACGCCGGAGACCCGGCCTGCACGCGACACGGCGTTTCTGGTGATTGGCACCAGCGTCGCTGCCGTCTTCGCCAGTGCCGTGCTGGGCGGGCCGACTCTACCCCTACCTGCCGAAGCGGCGACGAACGCCCTCGCCAGCCCCGCCGGAGCCGTGCTCCTGGTGCTTGCACCCTTCCTCGTCCTGCTCGTGGTCACGCTAGGTTCGATCCGCATCATCCGCCGCCACGACAGCGACCTGTGGGTCCCCTACGGCCCCGCGATATCGCTGGCCGGCATCTGGGTATTGTCCAGCGGCGAGCTATTGGCCCGTGGCGTGACACCCGCCGTCGGCTGACAACGCGATCTTAACCAATTCGCCGGTACAGCATGCAACCATACTTGCCCGCAGTGGAATTTGGCGGGCCGAACTAGGGGGCTTGATAGCCATGGATAGGAAGAAGCTGGTTCTGCTGGTCGCTGCACTGATAGTCGCGGTCGGTACGGCGCTCGTCGCCCGGAGCATGTTCGCAGGCGCGAGTGCGCCGCAGGCCGACGCCGCCGCTCAGGTCGAACCGCAGGGCCCCAAGGTCCTCGTCGCTCAGCGCGCATTGCCGGTCGGTACGATCATCACCGCCGATGCGATCGGGTTCCAGCTGTGGCCCGAAGAACTGGTACAGGACGCCTATTTCCTCGACGGCGAGGCGGACATGAGCAAGCTGCTCGGCACCGTCGTGCGCCACCCCATCACCGCGGGCGAGCCGGTAACCCAGGGCTCGCTTGTGGCGCCGGGGGACCGAGGCTTCCTCGCCGCCGCCCTCGCTCCGGGCATGCGGGCCATTACCGTCCCCGTGACCGCGCAGTCGGGCGTGGCAGGTTTCGTCTTCCCCGGTGACCGTGTGGACATGGTCCTGACCCAGCAGGTCGAAGGGGTCGAAGGCGCCAATCTGAAAGCGTCGGAAACCATCCTTCGTAACCTTCGCGTGCTGGCAACCGACCAGTCGACGGTTTCGGAAAAGGCCGAAGACGGCTCGACCGTCGTCAAGGAATTCCGCACCGTCACGCTCGAAGTCACACCGGTGATCGCCGAAAAGGTTGCTGTCGCGCAAACCATCGGGACGCTGAGCCTGTCGCTGCGCTCGCTCGCCGACAACCAGACCGAGCTCGAACGCGCCATCGCGGCCGGTGACGTCAACATCCCGGACAACGCAACGCCCGAGGAAGAGGAACGCCTGCTGCGC
>JBFOLW010000318.1:0-8105 GCA_040830305.1 Erythrobacter sp. | reverse complement strand
GGCGACCGGCTGGTCGCACCGGTCGATGCGGCGCTTCAGGCGCTCGATATAGAGCATCTCGCCGAGCGCCGCGCGCAATCGCTTTCGGGAGGCGAGACTGCACGCGTCCTGCTCGCGCGGGTGCTGGCGGGCGAGCCGCGCTGGATCCTCGCCGACGAGCCGCTCGCCGCGCTCGACATCGCGCACCAGCTCGCGCTGCTGAGCCACCTGCGCCGCGCTGCCGAGGCAGGGGCGGGCGTAGTGCTGGTGCTGCACGACCTCGCGCACGCGATGAACCATGCCGACCGCGCGATCGTTCTCGACGAGGGGCGCATCGCCGCCGACGGCAGATGCGAAGACGCGCTCGACCAGCAGGTGATCGAGCGCGTCTGGAAAATGCCGGTCCGGTGGATCGGCGAACCGGGCCACCGGGCACTGGTCAGCAGCTGACTACTGGACATTCTCCGCCGGCAGAGCGCCGTCGGATACTTCGCTGTCGGCGGCTTCCTCGCCCGCGATGAGACCGCGTGCGGCCAGCATCGGGGTGACATCGGGCTCGCGTCCGGCGAAGTTTTCGAACATCTTGAAGTAGTCCATCGTACCGCCCTGGCTGAGTACGGTGGCGCGGTAGTGGTCGCCGTTCTCGCGGGTCAGACCGCCATTGTCGATGAACCACTGGCGGCTGTCGCGGTCGAGCATCTCGGTCCACAGATAGCTGTAGTAGCCGGCCGAGTAGCCCGAGGGCGAGCTGAAGATGTGGTTGAAGTAGGTGCTGCGATAGCGCGGCGGAACCAGGTCGATTTCGAGGCCGAGCTCTTCGAGCGACTTGCGCTCGAACGCATCGACCTTCTCAGGCGTATCGATCGCAGCGGCTTCTGCGGGCGACAAGGCGCTCCACTTCATGTCGAGCAGCGCGGCTTCGACCACTTCGCCGAAATCGTAACCCTGGTTGAACTTGGCCGCGGCTTCGATCTTGGCGATCATCTCGTCGGGAATGGTCTCGCCGGTTTCGTAGTGCTTGGCATAGTTCGACAGAACGCTCGGCCAGGTGGCCCACATCTCGTGGACCTGGCTGGGGTATTCGACGAAGTCGCGCGCGGTCGCAGTGCCCGAAAGGCTCTCGTAGCGCTGGTTGGCGAAGAAGCCGTGCAGCGCGTGGCCGAATTCGTGGAAGGTGGTGTTGACCCAGTCGAAGCTGACCAGCTGCACCTCGCCTTCGGGGGCCTTGGGGATGTTGAGCACATTGTAGATCACCGGCTTGTTGCCCCACATGTGGCTCTGCGCGACGAAATTGCTCATCCATGCACCGCCGCGCTTCGAGGAGCGCTGGAACGGGTCGAAGTAGAACAAGCCGAGCTCGCTACCGTCGCGGTCGAACACTGTGTAGGTCCACACATCGGGGTGATAGACGGGAATGTCGGTGCGGCGTTCGAAGGTCAGGCCGTAGAGCTTCTCGGCCATGTAGAACACGCCGTCCTCGAGCATCTTGTCGAGCACGAAATATTCCATCACCGCGTCTTCATCGAGATCGTAGCGTTCGGCCTTGATCTTGTTGGCATAGCGGTACCAGTCCCACGGCTTGACCTCGTAATCGCCGCCATCGGCCGCAATCGCCTCGTTCAGCATGGCGGCCTCGCGTCGCTGCGTCGCGGCGAGGGCGGGGACCATCTGCTCCATGAAGCCGAGCGCGGTTGCGGGCTTCTCGGCCATCCGGTCCCACATCGCGTAACTTGCCCAGTCGGGCTCGCCGAACAGCGCGGCCTTCTCGGCGCGCAGCGTGGCGATCTTGGCAATCAGCATGCGCGTGTCGACCTCCATGCGCCCATCGGCACGGTGGTAGCTGGCCTTGAACAGCTTCTCGCGTGCGGCACGGTTTTCCATGGTCGGGAGCAGCGGCTGCTGCGTGGTGTTTTGCAGCGCGATCGCGAACTTGCCCGGCTGGCCGTTCTCGGCTGCGAGGTCGGCGGCGGACTGGATGTCGCTGTCCGACAGGCCGGCAAGGTCTTCACGGCTGTCGAAGAACACCGGATTGTCGTTCATTGCCGAGCGTGCAAGTTGGCCGAATTCGGTGGTCAGCGTCGACAGCTCGGAGTTGATCGCCTTGACCCGATCGCGCTCGGCATCGCTCAGCAGCGCACCGGCGTGGACCATGCCTTCGTAGGTGTCCTGTAGCAGCTTGGCATCTTCGCGGGTCATCGTCATCGACGCGCGGTTGTCGTAGACCGCCTTAACGCGCGCGAAGAGTTCGGGATTGAGCGTGATCGAGTCGCCATGCGCGGTCAGCTTGGGGCTGATCTCGGTGTTGATGTCGTCGAGCCGGTCGGTGGTGTTCGAGCCCGTCAGCGCAAAGAACACGCGCGCCACGCGGGTAAGCATCCGGCCCGATTTTTCGAGCGCAACGATGGTGTTCTCGAAGGTCGGGGCGGCAGGGTTGTTGATGATGGCGTCGATCTCGCCCTTGTGGATCGCCATGCCGGTTTCGAATGCCGGGAGGTATGCGTCTTCCGAAATCTTGTCGAAGGCGGGGGCCTTGAAGGGCAGCGTGCTGTCGTTGGCGAAATAGGCTGCGGCCCATTGGGTCGATTCGCTGGTGGCGGTGTCTTGCGCCATGGCGGGCGTTCCCGTTGCGGTGACGATGGACAAGGCTGCCATCGCAGTGGTGGCCAGAATGCGGGCCTTCATAGTTTTCCCCTTACGGATTGTTGCGTCGGTCCTGAGCCGGACGCAGGAATGCGAGAATGGATGCGCGCTTGGACGCTCTCGTGCTTGCACGCAACAGCGTTAACGTCGCCTGTCGGCGCGTTTGCTACATTGGTCGAAAGCGGAATGCGGGCGTTGGTTCCGGCGGGCCCGGAACTAGGGCCGGGTAACGAACGCCCCATCGCGCATCATCGCGGCAATCGATCGCGTTGCGGCGATATCGGCCAGCGGATCGGCTGATAGCAGCACCAGATCGGCACGCATGCCCGGAGAAAGAATGCCGCTGTCTTCCACTCCGGCGAGGCGCGCTGCGTTGACGGTCGCGCTGGCCAGCGTTTCGTACTCGCTCAGTCCGAGCGCAACATGCAGTTCGAGCACCTTGTGCAGCGCGCGGCCATAGCCCTGGCAGTCGGTCGGGGCATCGCTTCCCGCGACCAGCGTCACCCCGGCATCGATCAACCTGCGATAGTGATCGCGCAGCGCCGCCATCATGCGCGCCTTGAGCTCGGGCGAGACCTCCGCCTGCGCGGCCAGCGTGTTGCGGCAGCCGGTACGTGCGGCGGGCGAGAGCGCCGCGAGTGCCTCGTCGTCGATCACCAGCTGCAGCGGCAGGTCGAGCTGCGGCGTGATCGTGACGAAGGTCCCGCGTTGGCCCATTTCTTCGAACAGCACAGCGCAGACCTCGCGGTCATGCGCGTCGTACAACTCGAGGAAGCGGGCATAGCGTCCGGCATATCCATCCTTCATCCAGGCGCCGAGCACCGAACCGAAGGCCGCATTGCCTGCCTCGGTGCAGTCCTTGATCAGATTGACATAGGTGTGCTCGATCCCGCGCAGGCCGGCGCGCACCGCGTCGATCGTGGCGACCTGGAACGGGACATGGCCGGCGAGGCTCTGCCCGCGCGCATCGGCTGCGGTCTTGACCGCGGCCAGCGTTGCCGGGTCGAGACCGCCATAGACCTTGAGGAAATCGATCCCCGCATCGGCGAGCGTGGCGACCGCCGCCTCGGCGTCTTCGGGGCCTTCGAGATTGAGCTCGACATCCTTGCTCCAGCGATGGCGCGGGCCTTCGAGCAGCGGACCCGATAGCACCACGCGCGGACCCCTGCGCTCTGCCCCGAGCGTGCGCACCAGCGGCACGAGGTCAAGCCGCATGCCGGTATCGCGCAGGCTGGTCACGCCCCAAGCGAGATAGCTGTCGAGCCGCCGCGTCAGCACCTCGCGCGAGTCGGGGCCTGCGAGGTGAACCGAGGCTTCCTCGCCATCGCGATTGGGGCCATCGTTGGATGCGATGTGCGTATGCGCGTCCCACAATCCGGGGATTGCGAACAGGCCGCGCCCGTCGAACACCGTGTCGCCCGGATCGGGCCGCGCGGGATCGTGCGGCAGCACGGCCACGATCAGGCCGTCGTCGATCACGATATCGTGATTGGCCAGCCTGCCTTCGCGATCCATCGGGATCACCGTGGTGTCGGCGATGATCGTGCGCGCCGCCGCTGGTGCGGCGCCCGGCAGCAGCAGGCCGACCAGGAGGAGGAGCGGGGCGAGGGCGCAAAGGGGTGGGTTGGGACGAGCGGTCATGCGCGGAAGGATTGCCCCGAAGCACCGCGAAACCGCGGGTTTTTCAGCAATCGGTCGGCTGGATGCGGTGAACGGGCACCGCTGGCGGTGAACGGTTGCTACAGCGTACGCGAGCGGATCGCCTTCGACCCGCTGCGCGAAGCGGTCACCGTGTCGCCATTGGCGAGATGCAGCGCCAGTCGTCCGCCACCCGCGGGCTCCATCCGCTCGATCTTGTCGAGATTGACCAGCAGCGAGCGATGGATACGCATGAAGCGTCCACCCAGAGTGCCTTCGAGTTCCGCGAGCGTCGTACGCAGCAGTCGCGTTCCGCCAAGCGCATGCATCTGCGCATGGTCGCCTGCGCCGGCGAAATAGAACACGCGCGCCGGATCGAGCGGGACAGTCTCGTCGCCGTCCTTGACGAAGTGCCGCATGGGCTCGCCATGCTCGACCATGTCCTCGCGCTGCGGCAGCCCCTGCAGCGCCATTTCCCAATGCGCGAGCACGGCGAACATGGCGTAGAACGCGAGTCCCTGCTTGAGCTGCCATGCGGCGGCAGGGCCGGTGAAGGGCGAAACCGAGAACGTCACCGCATTGTCGCCAGCGAGCACGCCCAGTGCAACCATCAACAGCCAGAACCAGACCAGCGCGAAGATCAGCGCGCCTGCGGCGTGAAGCGCGAGCAGCGCAGGCAAGCCAAGACGCGGGGGGACGAAACGGATCATCGCGCGCGCGCCGACACCCAGCAATGCCAGCGGCACGATATTGGCGAGCGTGGCCAGCAGCGCAGCTGGGACCGGGCTGCCCTGGAAGACAGTGAACAGCGTGAAATAGAGCGTCGCTGCAACGACCAGCAGGCCGATAGCAATGGCGAGCGGTGGTCGGAGTGAGGGCATCGGCGACAGCTTGGCGAATTGCCCGTCTGCGTCAAGCCGCGCAAAAGTCAGCGACGGTTCTCGTCGAGCGGCACGATCTCGCCGTCGCGCCGGTCGGCCTGGTCGCGCGCCGCGGCCAGCGCTTCGTCGAGCGCCTGGCGATTCACGGTCATCAGGCGGGGGCGCCCGCCGTCCTCGTCGACCACCAGCCAGATCGCACCGAGATCGAAGTAGCCGCCCTGGTCCTTGGCAACGCTCATCCGGCCGAGGTCGAGCCGCTGCAAGAGGTCGAGCATGGGAGGATCAAATATCTCGTCGAACACCGCCTCGACCTCGTCGCGTTCCTCTATCTCGCGGCGGTTGCCCTGCGCATCGATATAGAGCAGTGGGATGCCGATCTGCTCAAGGATGCGTGCCTTGTTCCCGCTCTCGGCGGCTTCGCGCAGTGCGGCAATCGCGGCATCGAACTGGCTCGCGCTTGTCCCGGTGGCGCAGGAGATCGCACCGCCGTCCACGAAATCATGCTCGCGATCGAACTGGGTGCGGCGCTCTTCCTGCGTCGACCAGACCAGCAGCAGGCAATCCTCCGGCTCTGCCGCGGCTTCGGTGAGCATCTGCAATTCCGGCTCGCCATCGGGCGCGCGTTCGGGCGCGCAGCCCACCAGCGCAAGCGTGGACGATACCAGCAGGGGTAGCGATGGATTTCTCATACTTCCGGCTCGAGATGATAGCGGACGACCGGCTCGTAGATCGAACCACCAGGCCGCAGGAAGGCCTCGTAAAGGATATAGCCGTCGACCCGCCAGGGGCCAAGATGCAGGCCCTGATTTTGCAGCAGGAACGGCTCGAGCGGTCCGGCCGCGCGGTTGAGCCGTGCGAGCGTGACATGCGGATGGTATTTGCGATGTTCGGGTTCCAATCCCGCGTTCACGCAGATGCGCTCGATCCGTTGCTGCAGCCGCGCGAGGTCGGACGATTTCTCGATCCCGGCCCACAACGTGTGTGTCCGGCCTTTCTTGGCGAAAGTACCAGTTCCATGAATTGCCAGTTCGAACGGGCCGCAGGGTACCGCGCGAAGACGCTCAGCCAGTTCGTCCGCCCGATGCGCGTCGACTTCGCCGATGAAACGCAGCGTCAGGTGCAACTGGTCCTCGTCCTGCCAGCGAGCATTGTCGACCCCTTCCATGAGGTCCAGCAGCGCGTCGCGGATTGCGGCGGGCGGGCGGATGCCGACAAACAGGCGATGGGACATGGGCTTGGGCGCCGCTCAGTCGGCGCGATGCAGGGGTTTCAGGCGGCGAGCCGCCGGACGCGGTTGCGCCCGTCTTCCTTGGCTCCGTAGAGCGCTTTGTCCGCGCGTTGCAAGGCGTTGCCGATCCCTTCGCCGCGCGTCATGGGCGATATGCCGATTGATGCCGTGCCAAGGTTTTCGGGCAGACCGGTTGCGGCGGCGGCCCGGTTGGCCGCGCGGCGCAGGCGTGCAGCAACCTCGTCGGCTTGCTCGTCCTCCGCAATGTCGAGGAACACGGCAAACTCCTCTCCGCCGAGGCGGGCAGCCAGATGTCCCTCGCCGGGCAGGTCGCGAACCGTATCGCGCAGGGCCGCGGCAACCGCGATCAGCACGCGGTCGCCCGTGTCGTGGCCGAAGCGATCGTTGACCTGCTTGAAGTGATCGAGGTCGATTGCGCACACATGGTGCCGCTTTCCCGGCGCCTCGCGGTGGATTTTCTCTTCGAACAGGTCGCGGCGGTTGTAGAGCCCGGTCAGCGGGTCGCGAATGGCGAGAAACTCGGCGCGCGCGAGCGCCTCCTCGAGGTCTTCGGTCAGCCGGCGGTTCTGAACCCACATGTCGGCGGCTTCCAGACGCTGCCGCGCGCTGCCGATGCTGTACATGCCGATCCCGGTCATGATGAAGAACAATCCCCCGGCAAGCCAGATCGCGGTCTGTGGCGGGGTAAAGGCCGCCGCAGCCAGGAAGGTGACGATAAAGCCAGCGGCAAAGGGAATAGCGATCCGCTTGATCGCAGCAGTGCTGGTTATGATCAGGGCGATCCCGATACAAACCCCGGCGGTCACGATATAGGATGACGGATGCAGGTAGGGATCGCGAAATACGGGCAGGATCATGCTGGCCCAGCTGATCCCGGCGAACGCGGCCATGACCGTGGCAAAGCGTAGCGGGACGAGCGTGTCGTCGTTGCGATCGAGCCGCCGGCGAATATTCTCGTAGAGCAACGCGGTTCCGAACAGCGCGACAAAGCGCAGCAACATCGGCAGGTAGAAATCGCTCGCGTTGGGAAGCCATTGCGCCGCGCCCACGATCAGCAATGTGCCGGCGATGTTGGCGACCAGCGTGCGTTGTTCGGTTTCGGCGGTTGAGCGGACGAGCAGGTGCAGGCGTTCCCTGCGCCACTCCTCGTCCCGTTCCGCGTTCCCGTCAGCCAATGCGCCCTCGCGCCAGTTGCAGTCCTGTCCGTGACCGTAACATAGAGAGTGTAACGGAAAGGTAAGCCCGGGGCGCGCGGCTCAGGCGGTGCTTCGTGACGCCGCCTCGCGCGGATCCTCGTAGGAGGCGTCCATGAAGATCTTGGCGCGCCGTTCGCTGCGATACTGCAGCCCCTTGGCGAACTTGCCGCCCGCGTGGGTGTAGCTCAGTTCATCGACGATCGCGTCATAATCGGCGGCGTCGATCGCGGCGTTCAGCCGGGGGCTCTTGTCCGGCGAAACGTTGCCGATCCCGACATTGTAGACGAGGTCGAGCAATGCATCGAACTCGTGCTGGAACAGCGGCAGGTCGCCGACCAGTTCGCGCACACCCCGTTCCGCCTCGGCGAGATCGGCCTCGAGAAATGCGAGGACGCGGCGCTCGCTCACGCGGTCGCCCACGCGCAGATCGTCTTCCGGTTCTACCAGGTGGCCGACCCCGACTGTCGGGTAACCGGCAACGTCGCGATAGACGGTGTAGCGCACACCTTCTTCCTCGATCAG
>JBFOLW010000317.1:0-6014 GCA_040830305.1 Erythrobacter sp. | reverse complement strand
GGGCGCGGATTGGCGTAGAAGCCGCCGAGATGGTGCATCGGGTGGCGCGCGACGGTCCCGGCGAGGTCAGAGCCCTTAATCGACGGCCATGCGCCGCCAACCCCAAGCGATGGGAATGGGCTTACGTCGAAAATGTTGAACAGGTGCTTTGCGTCTTCAAAGCCGGGAACGCAAATTTTCTGAATTGCCTGGTCGAGTCGAGCTCGAAGCCCTTGTTCAAGCTCGCGGGCAAGCAGAAGGCTCTGGCCAGCAAGAGGAAAGACCTGACTAAGAGCAGCTCGAAACTCTTCGTATCGAGCTTTCTCGACATCGAAGATAGGATCGAAGAAGTAGAGGGCATACTCAACATCCGCCCCATAGGCCAAAGCCTGGTTCACCGGGATCGTCCACGGCGTCGTCGTCCAGATCACCGCATGCGCGCCGACCAGTTCCTCGATCGGGCTCTCGGCAATTTCGAATGCCACGTCGATCTGCGTCGAGGTAATGTCCTCGTATTCGACTTCCGCCTCGGCCAGCGCGGTTTCCTCGACCGGGCTCCACATCACCGGCTTCGAGCCGCGATAGAGATTGCCCGCCTCGGCGAATTTCATCAGCTCGGCAACGATGGTCGCCTCGCTGTCGAACTGCATGGTCAGGTAGGGATTGTCCCAATCGCCCATGATGCCGAGCCGCTTCAATTGCTCGCGCTGCACGTCGACCCATTTCTGGGCGTAGGCGCGGCATTCGGCGCGGAATTCCTTCGGCGGGACCGCCTTCTTGTCCTTCTTCTTCTTGCGGTACTGTTCCTCAACCTTCCATTCGATCGGCAGGCCGTGGCAGTCCCAGCCGGGGACGTAGGGCGCGTCCTTGCCCATCAGGTTCTGCGTGCGGCAGACCATGTCCTTGAGCGTGTGGTTGAGCGCATGCCCGATATGCATGTCGCCATTGGCGTAAGGCGGGCCGTCATGCAGCACGAAACTCTCGCGCCCCGCGCGCGCCTCACGCAGCTGCCGGTAGAGCCCTTCCTCTTCCCAGCGCGCGGCAATCTTCGGCTCCTTTGCGGGGAGGCCGGCCTTCATGGGAAAATCGGTCTTGGGCAGGAAGACCGTGTCTCTGTAATCGCGCTTCTCGGACATAGAGGCGAGCCGTTAGGGCAATCGGTGCGAGTAGGAAAGAGTTTCGGTCAGCCGAGCAGCCGCCGCGCCTCGTCGCAATCCTTCTCCATCTGCGCGATCAGCGCGTCGAGCGAATCGAACTTCGCCTCGCCGCGCAGGAAGTGGTGGAACGCCACTTCGATTTCCTGCCCGTAGAGATCGCCCGAGAAATCGAAGAAATAGGGCTCGAGCAGTTCCTTGGGCGGGTCGAACTGTGGGCGCACGCCGATATTGGCCGCGCCCTTGAGCTCCTGCCCAGTGGCGAGGATGCGTCCGGTCACCGCGTAGATGCCGTATCTGGGGCGCAAATAATGCTCGACCGGCAGGTTGGCGGTGGGATAGCCGATTTCGCGCCCGCGCTTGTCGCCGTGCTGGACCACGCCGCGGATCGCGAAGGGGCGGGTGAGCAGCCGCGCGGCTTCCTGCGGGTCGCCCTCGCGCAGCGCATCGCGCACCCGGCTGGAAGAGACGGGCTCGCCGCCATCCATCACCGGGTCGGCCGCACGCGCCTCGATCCCGATCGCCTTGCCCAGCTGCACGAGCTTCTCGAAGTTGCCGCCACGCGCCTTGCCGAAGGTGAAATCCTCGCCCGTGACGACCCCGGCGACTCCAAGGTGGTCGCTGAGCAGTTGGTGGACGAAGTCCTCTGCCGTAGTCCCGGCAAGCTCGCCGTCGAAATGGAACACCAGCATCGCGGTGGCCCCGGCAGCGAGATAATGTTCCTGCCGCTGTTCGAGCGTCGTCAGCCGGAAGGGCGGCGCATCGGGTTTGAAGTGCCGCACGGGATGCGGATCGAAGGTCGCGATGATCGAGGGGCGGCCCTCGGCGCGGGCCCACTCGATTGCTTCGCCCGCCACCGCCTGGTGGCCGAGATGGAAGCCGTCGAAATTGCCCAGCGCGATGATCGCTCCGCGCAAGGATTCGGGCAGCGGTTCGCGGTGGTCGAGAAACCTCATGTTGCAGACCCCTGCGGAACCAGCCCGGCGCCGATGACGCGCAGCGCTTTGCCACCCATTGCCGCCCGGATTTCGTCTGCGCTGAATCCCTCGTCGATCAGCGCCTGCGTTACCTGGGTCAGCTGCGAGGTGTCGAAACGCACAGTGACCGCGCCGTCGTAATCGCTGCCCAGCGCGACATGCTCGATCCCGACGAGATCGCGGATATGCCTCATCGCCTTGGCGGTGGCGCGCGGGGAGGTGTCGCACACCGCACCCTCCCAATAGCCCACGCCGATGATCCCGCCGGTCGCGGCGACACCGCGTATCTCTTCGTCGGTAAGGTTGCGATTGACCTCGCAGGTCGCCTGCACGCCGCCGTGGCTGGAGACTACGGGGCGTGTCGCAATGGCGAGCACCTCGGCGACGCACTGGTGGCTGCAATGCGCGATATCGACGATCATTCCCATGCGCTCCATCCGCAGGACCACGTCGCGGCCCAGCGCGGTCAATCCGCCTTTCTCCTCGCCGTGCATCGAACCGGCGAGCTCATTGTCGAAGAAATGCGTCAGCCCCGCCATGCGCATGCCTGCCGCATAGAGCCGGTCGAGATTGTCGGGGTCGCCTTCGAGGCTCTGCAGTCCCTCGGCGCTGAACAGCGCGCCAACGCGTTGATCCTTGGCGGAACGGCGCGCGACAAGCTCCTCGATATCCGCCGGCGTGCGGACAAGCTGGAGTTCGGCGCGCGAGTCCGAAGCGGCCCGGTCCAGCTTCTCGGCATGCCATAGCGAACGTTCGAGCAGGCTGCCCCAGGTCCGCACCGGCTGCATCTGGCCGATCGCCAGCATTGTGATGTTGTCGCTGTCGGCCGCGTTCGAATCGTAATTCTGCCCGCGCGGCGTCTTGGTCACGCTGGAGAACACCTGCAGTGCGACATTGCCCTCGCGCAGGCGTGGCAGGTCGACATGGCCGCGCTCGGCGCGATCGAGCATGTCGCGCTGCCACAGCAGCGTGTCCGCATGCAGGTCGACGATTTCGAGGCTGGCGTGCAGCACCCGCGCTTCGTCGGAGACTTCGATCAGGGGCTTACCGTCGATCTTGTTCATGCTGCGCTCGGCCATGCCCGGCGCGAGCAGGAAGAACCCGGCGATCGCGACGAGGATCACCCCGAGCACACCGAAGAGCAGCTTGCGCTTCACGCCGCACGCTCCAGCGTGACGAAGCTGTAGGCGGGTTGCTCGCCTTTGCTTGCGAAATCCTCGCGCCCGATCACGTCCCATTCGGGCCCCAGCGGTTTCATGAAGGTGTCGCCTTCGAACTCCTCATGGATCTCGGTCAGTTCGATGCGGTCGGCATGCTCCATGAACACGTCGTATATCGCCGCGCCGCCGATCACAGCCACCTCGCCACCTCCCGCCGCGGCGAGCGCCTCTTCGACCGAGCGGACCACTTCCGCGCCGGTCGAATCCCACCGCTCGCGCCGGGTGAGGACGATATGCCTGCGCCCGGGAAGCAGGCCCGGCAGGCTCTCGAAGGTCTTGCGCCCCATGATCATCGGCTTGCCCATCGTCAGCGCCTTGAAGCGCTTGAGATCGGCGGGCAGGTGCCACGGCAGGGCACCGTCCTTGCCGATGCAGCCATTGGCCGCGCGCGCATAGATCAGGAACAGGCTCACCGCTCCAGCTTCGTCAGATGGCCCATCTTGCGCCCTTCGCGCACCCTGGCCTTGCCGTAGTCGTGGAGGTGCGTGTCGGGCGCCGCGAGGTGGTCCTGCGATGCGTCGATGTCCGCGCCGATGATGTTCGTCATCGTGACCGAATGGGCCACGGTTGCGGTGTCGCCCAGCGGCAGGCCTGCGACTGCGCGGATATGGTTCTCGAACTGGCTGGTGGCGGCACCCTCGATCGACCAGTGGCCCGAATTGTGCACCCGCGGCGCCATTTCGTTGAAGATCGGCCCCTCGCGCGTGGCGAAGAATTCGAGCGTGAGCACGCCGACATATTTGAGCGCATCGGCGACCTGCCGCGCGAGCTCGCGCGCTTCGCCGACCTGGGCTTCGATGACTTCACCCGCCGGAAGGCTGGAGGTTGCGAGAATGCCGCTCTCGTGGACATTGCGGGTCGAATCCCAGAAGCGGATCTCGCCGTCCTGCCCGCGCACGAGGATAACCGAGAACTCGGCTTCGAATTCGACGAAAGCTTCGTAGATCAGCGGCATATCCGGCAGGTTGAGGCCCTGCGCATCGCGGTCCGAGCCAATGCGCCATTGTCCCTTGCCGTCATAGCCGTCGCGCCGCGTCTTGAGTATGCCGGGGGCGCCCAGCCGGTCGATCGCCGCCTCGAGGTCGGCGCGCGAATCGACCCGCGCATAGGCCGCCGGCCTGCCGCCGAGACCCTCGACGAAGCGTTTTTCGTTGAAGCGATCCTGCGCGGTTTCGAGCGCGCGCGGATGCGGGAAGATGCGGCCCTCCGGCATGGCGCTTGCGGTGGCGACGGGGACGTTCTCGAACTCCCATGTGACCACATCGCACTGCGCGGCAAAGGCGGCGAGGGCGGCAGTGTCGTTCCACTTGTTGGCGAACAGGTCGTCGCACACCTGCGCCACGACATTGTCGCCTTCGGGAGCGTAGGCGATACAGCGATAGCCCAGTTGCGCAGCGCTCGCTGCCATCATCCGGCCGAGCTGGCCGCCACCGAGTATCCCGATCGTTGCCCCACGCTTGAGCATCAGTCGACGGGGCGCTCGGTTACTGCCGCGCTGCGGGCCGCGCGCCAGTCCTGCAGCCGCTGCGAGAGCGCGGGATCGTGGGTGGCGAGGATGGCTGCGGCGAACAGCCCGGCATTGGTCGCACCAGCCGTGCCGATGGCGAGCGTACCAACCGGCACGCCGGCGGGCATCTGGACGATCGACAGCAGGCTGTCCTCGCCCGACAGCGCCTTGGACTGGACGGGGACACCCAGCACGGGAATATGCGTCAGCGCGGCGATCATGCCCGGGAGGTGCGCCGCACCGCCCGCGCCCGCGATGATCACTTCGAAACCGGCATCCGCAGCGCCCTTCGCGAAATCGTACATCCGGTCGGGCGTCCGATGCGCCGAGACGATACGCACGTCGGTGTCGACGCCCAGCTCCCCGAGTACCTCGGCGGCGCAGGTCATGGTTTCCCAGTCGGACTGGCTGCCCATGACGATAGCGACCTTGGCGCTCATCTCAGGCATCCTTCAGATAGTAGCGTTCGCCCGACACCTGCGTGCCGTCGAATTCGTAGACGATCGGCTCGCCGGTCGGGATTTCGAGACCGGTGATCTCGTCGTCGGAAATGTCCGACAGGTGCTTCACCAGCGCACGGAGGCTGTTGCCGTGGGCGGAGATGATGACCGTCTCGCCCTGGCCGAGCTGGGGCAGGATCGCCTCCTCCCAATAGGGCAGCACGCGCTCGATGGTCAGCTTGAGGCTTTCGGTGCGTGGAACGTCGATCCCGGCGTAACGCGGATCGTCCGACAGGTCGAATTCGCTGCCTGGCTCGAGTTCGGGCGGCGGCACGTCGAAGCTGCGACGCCAGATATGGACCTGCTCGTCGCCATGCTTGTCACGGGTCTGCTGTTTGTCGAGCCCGGTCAGGCCGCCATAATGACGCTCGTTGAGGTGCCAGTCGCGCGTGACCGGAATCCACAGCCGGTCGCAGGCTTCGAGCGCGATGTTGAGCGTCTTGATCGCGCGCTTCTGGACGCTGGTGAATGAAATAGTCGGGAGCATCCCCTTGGCCTGCATCAGCTCGCCGGCAGCGCGGGCTTCGGCAACACCCTTTTCGGTGAGGTCGACATCCCACCAGCCGGTAAAGCGGTTGGCGAGGTTCCACTCGCTCTGGCCGTGGCGGACAAGGATCAACTTGCTCATGGAAACTCCCGATTTCCTTAGGAGCACCGCGCGTTAGCGGGCCTCGTCC
>JBFOLW010000316.1:0-5293 GCA_040830305.1 Erythrobacter sp. | reverse complement strand
GGCGTTGGCGACCACCTTGTCCGAGATCGCCTTGATCTCGGCGTCGGTGAAGCTCTTCTCGCCGGGCTGCAGCGTGACTTCGACCGCGACCGACTTCCTGCCCTCGGGCACGCCCTGTCCGGCGAACACGTCGAACACGCGTGCCTCGACGATCGCCTTCTTGTCGGCGCCGCGTACCGCTTTCACGAGGTCGCCCGCTGCGAGGTCGGTCGGGACGAGGAAGGCGAAGTCGCGGGTCAGCGACTGGAGCGCGGGCGGCGCATATTGCGACCGCGCAAAGCCTCCCCCCTTCTTCGCCGGGATCGCGTCGAGAAAGATCTCGACCGCCATCACCGGACCATCGATGTCGAAGGCCTTGAGCGTCTTGGGGTGCAGCGCGCCGAAGCGGGCCAGCACGTTCTTGGGCCCGAGGCGCAGCGTGGCAGACTGGCCCGGGTGGAACTGGTCGCCCGCCTCGCCCATCACCATCAGATTGCCGACCGGCGCGCCGGCGGCTTCGAGCAGCGCCAGCGCCTCGGCCTTGGCGTCAAAGGCATCGAAGCCCTGAGCCTTGCCATTGGCCCAGCCGCGCGGAGTCCTGTTACCCGCAAGTACCACGCCCAGCGTCGGCTTCTCGTCGCTCGCACCGCCCTTCCCGCGGAAGTAGCGGCGTCCGATCTCGAACAGGCGGCTGCCATCCGCACCGCGATCGGCGTTGCGCTTGGCGGCGGAAAGCAGGCCCGGGACCAGCGAGGGGCGCATCGCCTTCATGTCCTCGCTGATCGGGTTTTCGAGCGTCCAGAGCTGCGCGCCATCGGCGAAATGCTCGGCTTCGGCAGTCGGCAGGAAAGACCAGGTCACCGCCTCGTTGAGACCGCGCGCAGCCGCCGCACGGCGAAGTTTGCGCTCGAGCTTCTGCTGTGCGTTGGCGGTCGGCTTCGCAACGCCTTCCGCGCGCGGCAGCGCTACGCTTGTCACATGGTCGAGGCCGTGGATCCGTACCACCTCCTCGACCAGGTCCGCCGGACCTTCGATGTCGTGGCGGCGCAGCGGGCAGGTGACCTGCCAGTTCTCATCCACCGCGAAATCGAGCGCTTCGAGAATCGCGCGCTGCTCGTCATGGGACACGTCGATGCCGCCAAGGCTTGCCGTCTTGCGCGGATCGAAGGTGATCACCTTGGGATCCGCGGGGGGCTTACCTGCGCGGGCCACCTGGCTCGGGGTGCCGCCACAGGTCTTGACGATCAGATCGGTCAGCAGAGCGAGGCCGTCGTCAAGGAAGGCCGGGTCGACGCCGCGCTCGAAACGCGTGCGCGCGTCCGAGGCGAGGCCGAGCTTGCGGCCGGTGACCCCGATCCGTTCGGGATCGAAATAGGCGATTTCGAGCAGCACTTCGGTGGTCGCCTCGGTCGCGCCCGAATGTTCGCCGCCCATGATGCCGCCGATGTCGTGCACGCCCGCATCGTCGGCAATGACGGTCATCGTGTCGTCGAGCGTGTAGGTCTTTTCGCTGAGCGCCTCGACCGTCTCGCCATTCTTCGCTCGGCGAGCCACGACAGCGCCCGACAGCCTGGCGAGGTCATAGACGTGGGCCGGGCGCCCGAAGGCGAGCATCAGGTAATTGGTCGCATCGACCAGCGCCGAAATCGGGCGCTGGCCCGCCGCGATCAGGCGGCGCTGCATCCATTCGGGCGAGGCTTTGGTGTTGTCGACCCCGCGGATGACGCGGCCGTAGAATGCTGGACAACCCTCGGGATCGTCGGTGCGAATTTCGACCGGGCAAGCGCCCTCGCCCTCGAACCGCGTCACCTCGATCGGCTTGAACGTGCCGAGCCCGGCAGCCGCAAGATCGCGCGCGATCCCCATCACACCCATGCAATCGGGCCGATTGGGAGTGATCGCCACGTCGAATACGGGCGAGGAATTGCTGTATTCGGCGAAGCTCTGGCCCACCGGAGCATCCTCGGGCAGCTCGATGATTCCGTCGTGCTCCTCGCCCAGCTCAAGCTCGCGCACCGAACACATCATGCCATTCGATTCGACCCCGCGGATGGCGCTCTTGCGCAGCTCCATCCCGTTGGCGGGGACCACCGCACCGGGCAGGCCGAGCACGCCCTTCATGCCCGCGCGCGCATTCGGCGCACCGCAGACCACCTGCAACGGATCGCCCTCGCCGGTGTCGACGGTGAGCACCTGCAGCTTGTCGGCATCGGGGTGACTTGCTGCGGTGAGCACATGCGCGACGCGGAAGCCCGCAAGCTTCTCCGCCGGGTCCTCGATCCCTTCGACCTCGTGGCCGATACGGTTTAGGGCGGCTGCGATTTCCGCCACCGACGCTTCGGTATCGAGGAAGTAGCCAAGCCATTCGAGCGAGAACTTCATGCGCCTGCTCCCACACCGGCGGAAAGCGTCGGCTGGTCGAAGGGCGAGAAGCCGTAGTGGTCGAGCCAGCGCTGGTCGCCGTCGAAGAAGGCGCGCAAATCATCCATTCCGTACTTGAGCATGGCGAGGCGATCGACGCCGAGACCCCATGCGAAACCTTGCCACTCATCGGGATCGAGCCCGGCGAATTCGATCACGCGGCGATTGACCATCCCCGAACCGAGCAGTTCCATCCAGCCGTGACCCGGAGCATCGCCGTCACCGCCGAGCACGCGGCGGCCATCCACGTCCTGCCAGCCCACATCGACCTCGACCGAAGGTTCGGTGAAGGGGAAGTAGGACGGGCGCAAGCGCAGCACGATATCTTCGCGCTCGAAGAAGGCCTTGAGGAAAGTCTCAAGCGTCCACTTGAGATGGCCGAGGTGGATGTCCTTGTCGATCACCAGGCCTTCGACCTGATGGAACATCGGCGTGTGCGTTGCATCGCTGTCGCTGCGATAGACACGGCCCGGCGCGATGATCCGGATCGGCGCGCCCTGCTCGACCAGCGAGCGAATCTGCACTGGCGAAGTATGCGTACGCAGAAGCATGCGATTGCCATCAGCATCGTGGTCGGGGAAATAGAACGTATCGTGCATCGCCCGGGCCGGATGGGTTTCGGCCATGTTGAGCGCCGTAAAATTGTGCCAGTCGTCCTCGATCTCGGGACCGGTTGCGACCGAGAATCCGAGATCGGCGAAAATCTCCGCGAGCTCGTCCATCACCTGGCTGACCGGGTGCACGCTGCCCCGCGGCGCTTGGGGTGCCGGAAGCGTCAGATCGAGACCTTCGGTGGCGAGCCTAGACTCGAGTTCGGCGTCCTCCAGCACCTCCTTGCGCGAAGCGATGGCATCGGCGGTCTCGGTGCGCAGCCCGTTCAGCAACGGACCCTGCACCTGCCGTTCCTCGGGCGACATCTTGCCCAATGTCTTCATCAGCCCCGAAATCGATCCCTGCTTGCCGAGGAATTCGATCCGCAGCGCTTCGAGTGCGGCAGCATCGGGAGCATTTTCGATCCGCGTCAGCGCATCGGTCTTGAGTTGATCTAGGTCGGTCATTCTGTCTGGCTTGAAAATGTCGGGATTGCGTGCTCGCGCCCCCTAGCGGCTTAGGCGCTGCGACCCAAGTCCCGATTGGCGATCGGCCGGGCGGGCAACCGGACCGCAATGCCAGGCTGATGCCACCTAGGGTTCGTCGAGCGTCTGCGCAGGAGAACCCCAGATCCGCTCGCGTTCGACCATGAAGGCCGAGAGCACCGGGTGCGGCATCGAAGCGTATTCGCTTGGTGTGCATTGCATGAAGGCGTGGAACTCGTGCACGAAATGCGATTGGTCGTGATAATGCCGATCGATTACTTCCGACCAACTGGCCCGCGGTTCGAGCATGAATGCGGCGAGACTCCGCATCAAGCGTTGCCGCCGCAGAAGGAGGCGTGGCGAGAAACCGAAATGCCTTGCGCAGACGCGTTCGAGAGTGCGTTTGGACAGGCCGCACCTGCGCGCGAAGTCATCGACCTGAAGCAGGCGCGGATCGACCATCACTTGGTGAATTTTCTGGATTCGGCGACTGTCGCTTGGCGGGTCGGCCAGTTGCCGGAAGAATTCGGTCAGGTGCGCGAATTGCGCCTCGTCCGAATAGTTTGTCGAACACAGCGTATCGCACAGGGGCGAGAAGCGCGCGAACAGCGGTGATTTCTCGCCGTCGACGATGGTGTTGGCATGCTCGCTAGCCTCGACCCCCATGAAACGCGCCCAGCCGAGCGGGAAAAAGCCTACCCCCCACATGCGCGTCCGGCCAAGCTTAAAATGGGTCGGACAGGAGCTCGGTCCGGTTGCCTGGAAACGGACGCCGCTGACGTGCTGTCCACCGGGAATCTCGGCGCTGGGCGGGTTCTCGCTGAAGAACCGCAGGTTGGACCATTCGGGTAGCAACCAGTCCTCGAGCACCTCGCCCTCCGGCAGGTTCACTTCGAGGCGGTAGAACGTAGTGAAGCAGGGCGCCAGGTCGGCCGGTGGCGCGAAGAAGCGCACATCGATGCAATCGTGGCCGATCAATCGCCTCCTCTTACTGACTAAGTGATTATACCTAGTTGTAAGTTGGCGACAAGCACTCCTGCACAAAAAAGGGGCGCTCCTCGCGGAACGCCCCCTTTAACACAGGATGCAGCAGATGCTTAAGCGGGCAGCGCCTTCTTGGCCTGCTCGATGATCGCCTTGAAGGCGGCCGCTTCGTTCATCGCGAGATCGGCCATGACTTTGCGGTCGAGTTCGATGCCGGCAAGCTTGGTGCCGTGCATGAACTGCGAATAGGTCAGGCCTTCTGCGCGAACCGCCGCGTTGATGCGCTGGATCCAGAGGGCGCGGAAGTTGCGCTTCTTGATCTTGCGATCGCGGTAGGCGTACTGGCCGGCCTTCTCGACCGCCTGGCGGGCGATGCGGATCGTGTTCTTGCGACGGCCGCGATAGCCCTTCGCCTGATCCAATAGACGCTTGTGCTTCTGGCGCGTGGTGACGCCGCGTTTGATGCGAGGCATTTCGTATTCTCCTTAGTTCGCGCTCAGTCGAGGCCGTAGGGCGCCCACTTCTTCACCGTCTTGCTGTCGGCTTCCGACAGGACGGTGGTGCCGCGGTTCTGGCGAATATACTTCGCATTGTGGCTGATCAGGCGGTGGCGCTTGCCGGCCACACCGTGCTTGACCTTGCCGGTTGCGGTGATCTTGAAGCGCTTCTTCACACCGCTCTTGGTCTTCAGCTTGGGCATTTTCATCTCCTATACAGAGACACGTCGCGCCAGCCCTGGCAGCCCTTACGGCCAGACCGGCGGTGGTTCACGTGTCGGTGAAGGCCGCGCACTTAGCGATTCTGCGCGCAAAAGCAAGTCAGAAGTGGGTCAG
>JBFOLW010000315.1:0-3612 GCA_040830305.1 Erythrobacter sp. | reverse complement strand
GTTTGAGCGTCGGTTCGGCAGTCATGTATTCTCTCCTTGCAGAGAGCTCGCGCGGCGTTGGGACCGCGTGGCCCGCCGACCGCACTAATGTTGCGCCGCAACAAGTCAATGCGAAATACCTATGCAGCGACGAAGCGCGGCAGGGACACGACCGGCTCCCTCTCGCCAAACGGCTGCCAGTTCCCTAAAGGGCGCGGCAATGAATGTGACCGACCTTCGCATCGCGCTGTTCAGCGGGAACTACAACTATACGCGGGACGGGGCGAACCAGGCGCTGAACCGGCTGGCCGACTACCTGTTGCGCCAGGGCGCCGCACTGCGCGTGTATTCGCCGGTGGTTGCGGAACCCGATTTTCCCGCCACCGGCGACCTTGTCGACATCCCCAATATCCGCATGCCGGTGAAGGGGCGCGGCGAGTACCGCCTGCCGCTGCGGATCGACGAGAAAGTGCGCCGCGACCTCGAAGAATTCGCGCCGAACGTGGTGCACCTTTCTTCACCCGATCCGGCGGCGCACAAGGCGCTGAAATGGGCACGCGCGCGGGGCATCCCGGTGCTGGCGAGCGTGCACACGCGGTTCGAGACGTACCCGCGCTATTACGGGTTGGGCTTCCTCGAGCCTGCGGTCGAGGCGATCCTGCGGCGCTATTACAGTCGCTGCGATGCGCTCGTCGCCCCCTCGCAGAGCCAGATCGACGAACTCAAGGCGCAGCGGATGCATGACGACATCAGCATCTGGTCGCGCGGTGTCGATCGGACCGTGTTCGATCCTTCGAAGCGCGACCTTGAATGGCGCCGCGCGCACGGCCTTGCCGATGACGATGTCGCGATCGTCTTTCTCGGGCGTCTGGTGATGGAAAAGGGTCTCGACGTCTTTGCCGAGACCATCGTGCAACTGCGCAGGCGGCAGGTCCCGCACAAGGTGCTGGTGATCGGCGACGGTCCCGCACGCGGCTGGTTCGAGAAGGCACTGCCCGGCGGCATTTTCGCGGGGTTCAAGACCGGCAAGGACCTCGGCATGGCGCTGGCCAGTGGCGATATCTTCTTCAACCCCTCGATCACCGAGACCTTCGGCAATGTCACGCTGGAAGCGATGGCCTGCGGATTGCCGGTGGTGGCGGCAGGCGCGACGGGTGCGGCAAGCCTGGTCAAGCAAGGCGAGACCGGACAACTCGTGCCCCCGGGCAAGCCCGACGTCTTCGCTCCCGCCTGCGCCGAAGCGCTCGCGCCCTATTGCACCGACGACGCGCTGCGGCTTCAGCACGGCGCGAATGGCGAGAAGGCAGCGCGCGCCTATTCGTGGGATGCGATCAACCAGGCGGTGGTCGAGACCTACCTGCGGCTGCACGAGACACGCGCATCTGCGAGGTAGCAGCGCTCAGCGCAGGACGCCCCGCGCGCGCATGCGGGCCGCATACCACAGCATGAACAGGGTCGTTGCCCAGATCGCCAGATTGAGCGGGAGGCTTTGCAGGTCTTCCGGCACCTCGATCATGAGGTTCTGGTAGATCGTGGTTCCGATCAGGCCGAATACCGAGATCGCGATCGACGGGACCGCCCAGCGTGAGCGGAGCAGGATCAAGACCGAACCGAAAAAAGCCCCCCAGACGCCGAGCGCCCAGAGGCCGTTGGCCCAAGCCGGGAAGCTATCGAAGAAAGCGATCTGCGCCGGGGTCATCCCCAACTCTTCCAACCTGTCGAGCCGGGTCATCAGATAGCTGAAAATGCCGACCGCGTTGAACAGCAACGTCAGCCCGCCGACTACCCACAGGTGCCACGGTGCCTTAACCGTCGTATCCATCGAATTCCCCCTTCTTTGCATCCCTCGCCGCGCAGCCTAGCGCTGGCTACGAGAGACGCAAGTAAGGGATCAGCGATCAGAGCCGTTCGATCTTCTTCGCCAACTCGTCGACCAGGTCGACGATTTCGCGCATCGTCTGCTCGTCGAGCTTGCCCGAGCGCGCGCGGTTCTTGAGCACGCCCGCAAGATTGCCGAGCGCGCGGAACATCTCCGGTGTGGCAAAGGCGCGGCGGTGTTCGCCATGGCCCGAGAGCCGCTCGAACAGCGCTTCGACCTCGTCCGCGCGTTCTGCGAGTTCGGTATGCCCGGCAGCGGTCGCTTCATAGGCCTTGCGCGTCTCGTCACCTGCCGCCTGCGCGATCGCGCCCTCGTCTTCAAGCAGCGAAAGCGTGGGATAGATCGTACCCGGACTGGGGGCATAGGCACCTTCGGTCAGTTCCTCGATCGCCTTGATCAGCTCGTAGCCATGACGCGGTTCGTCGGCGACGAGCTTGAGCAGCACCAGCCGGAGTTCGCCTGCACCGAACATGCGCTTGCGTCGCCGCCCCCGGCGGGACCCGAAGTCGAACTCCCATCCTGCACCTGCTCCGCCTCTGCCGCCCGACATCGCGGCGAAGAAGGGACCCCATCTGTATGCCTTGTGCATCACGATACTCCTTGGACTATCTTTGATAGCTCTAAGATATATCTTGCGATGGGTAATACAAGTGCCCCCTGCAATTCCTCTGCAAACGCCTTATGTCAGCCGACCAATGGCCGACCTGTTTCCCGATGACCTTCCCCAGGCACCCACCGCCGACGCCCCGCGCGAGGACGCGCCGCTGGCCGATCGCCTGCGCCCGGCAAGCCTCGACGAGGTCATCGGGCAGGACCACCTGACCGGGCCGGAAGGCGCGATCGGGCGGATGGTCGCGGCAGGACGCCTCTCGAGTATGATCCTGTGGGGGCCGCCCGGGACTGGAAAGACCACCATCGCCCGACTGCTCGCCGCCAGCGTCGGCATGCGCTTCGAAAGCGTCAGCGCGGTGTTCAGCGGCGTCGCCGACCTCAAGAAGGCCTTCGCCGCCGCCGACAAAGCCGCCGAGGCGGGGCAGCGCACGCTGTTGTTCGTGGACGAGATCCACCGCTTCAACCGCGCGCAGCAGGACGGCTTCCTGCCCTTCGTCGAACGCGGCACGGTGACGCTGGTCGGCGCGACGACCGAAAACCCCAGTTTCGCGCTCAATGCCGCATTGCTCAGCCGTGCACAGGTGCTGATCCTCCAGCGGCTCGACCATGTCGCGCTCGGCCAGCTACTCGACCGCGCCGAAGAACTCGAAGGCCCCCTCCCCCTCACGCCCGAAGCGCGCGAGGCACTGGTAGCAAGCGCCGATGGCGACGGGCGATTCCTGCTCAACCAGGCCGAAACGCTCTACAATGCGAAGATCGAAGCGCCGCTCGACCCGGCGGGCCTGGGCAAATTCCTGCAACGGCGTGTGGCGGTCTACGACAAGGATCGCGAAGGCCATTACAATCTCATTTCCGCGCTGCACAAGGCGGTGCGCGGCAGCGACGTGCAGGCCAGCCTCTACTACCTCGCGCGTATGCTGACCGCTGGCGAGGAACCACGCTTCCTTGCCCGCCGCCTGGTGCGCATGGCGGTGGAGGATATCGGCATGGCCGACCCGCAGGCGCTGGTGCAATGCATGGCGGCCAAGGATGCCTATGAATTTCTCGGCAGTCCCCAGGGCGAGCTCGCCCTGGTGCAGGCCTGCACCTATCTCGCCACCGCGCCCAAATCGAAAGCGGTCTACAAGGCGCAGAAGGCCCCC
>JBFOLW010000314.1:0-16282 GCA_040830305.1 Erythrobacter sp. | reverse complement strand
CCTCAGTGCTGGACGCATCGACCCTATGCCTTGCCCCGTTGCCCGCAGGCATTATAGAGCCATGAAACCTGCAGGATACCAAGGACCGACATGAGCGCTTTCGCAAACCTCCGCCGCCCCGCAACAATCGCCGTTGCGATCGCAGCCACGGCAAGCCTGGCGGCATGCGGCGGGCGTGAACGGCCGCAGGCGGACCTCGCCGCGGCGCAGGTCACAACGATCGGTGTCAATTCCTACCTCTGGCGTGCGGCGCTCGATGCGGTCAGTTTCGCACCGCTGCTGCAAGCCGACAGCAATGGCGGGGTGATCGTCACCGACTGGTACATCAACCCGAGCAATCCGGGCGAGCGCGTGAAGATGACCGTCACCATTCTCGATTCGGATCTGCGCGCCGATGCGCTGCGCGTCGCCGCCAGTCGCCAGGTCAACCAGGGCGGCACCTGGGTCGACGCCCCGGTACAGGCGGCGACCGTGCAAAGGCTCGAAGACATCATCCTCACCAAGGCCCGCGAACTGCGCCGCGAAGCGGTGAGCTGATCGCTGCGGGCGCTTCTCGAAAAGCGCCTTCCCTTGCGCACCAAAATCCGTAAACGCGGCTCCCTATGAGCAGCGATACCCGTTTCGATCCCGCCAGCGCCGATGCGCGCTGGCAAAGCGCCTGGGACACGGCGCAGACTTTCCGCGCCGACAGCAATTCCGACAAGCCCAAGAGCTACGTGCTCGAGATGTTCCCCTATCCTTCGGGGCGCATCCATATCGGCCACGTGCGCAACTACACGATGGGCGACGTTCTGGCGCGCTACAAGAAGGCGACCGGGCACGAAGTGCTGCACCCGATGGGCTGGGACGCATTCGGCATGCCTGCGGAGAACGCCGCGATGGAAAAGGGCGTGCATCCGGGCGGCTGGACGCGCGACAATATCACCCACATGAAGGCGCAGCTCAAGCGTCTCGGCTTTGCGCTCGACTGGAGCCGCGAGCTGGCGACCTGCGAGCCCGAATATTACGGCCACGAACAGGCGCTGTTCATCGACATGTACGAGGCGGGCCTCGTCTATCGCAAGGAAAGCGAGGTCAACTGGGACCCGGTCGACCAGACCGTGCTCGCCAACGAGCAGGTGATCGATGGCAAGGGCTGGCGCTCGGGCGCAGAGGTCGAGAAGCGCAAGCTGAGCCAGTGGTTCCTCAAGATTACCGACTTCGCCGAGGACTTGCTCGAAGGTCTGGGCAGGCTCGAGAACTGGCCCGACAAGGTCCGGCTCATGCAGGAAAACTGGATCGGCAAGTCGAAGGGGCTCGAATTCAGCTTCGACCTGTCCAATGGCGACAAGCTGCCGGTCTACACCACGCGGCCCGACACGATTTTCGGGGCGAGCTTCGTGGCGGTCGCCGCCGACCACCCGTTGGCGCAGGGCATCGACAGCGATGACGCGCGCGATTTCATCGCGCTGTGCAAGAAGGGCGGCACAACCGCTGCCGAACTCGAAACCGCCGAGAAGCTCGGGTTCGACACAGGCATCACCGCCAAGCACCCCTTCACCGGGGCGGACCTGCCGGTCTATATCGCGAACTTCGTGCTGATGGATTACGGCACCGGCGCCATCATGGCGGTTCCGGGCCACGACCAGCGCGATCTAGAATTCGCTCTGAAATATGGATTGAAAGTGCCGGTGGCTCTCAGGCCGTTTGGCGCTGTCGAGCCGAGCGAAGAAGAGCTTGAACAACTGGGTGGCTCTCAAGCCTTTGATGAAAACCCCTGGCTGATACGCGGCGAGTATGATGAGTACGAATTCTTCAAGATCACGAAGACAGCTTATACGCGCTCGCCACCAGAATCGGTTGTCAATTCGGGGTCGGTAGCATCAGCTCTTCGAGCGAAGCTTGGGAAATCAATTGCTGAACGTGAACATGAGTATCTCGGTTTCTTCGGCGATGCTAAGATCCTAACGATTGATGAGGCCAAGCGCGCCGTAGTCGAGAAAATCGAAAAACTCGGGATAGGCCAAGGCAAGACCGTTTGGCGCCTGCGCGACTGGGGCGTTTCGCGCCAGCGCTACTGGGGCACGCCGATCCCCTTTATCCACTGCGAGACTTGCGGCGTGGTCCCCGCGCCCAAGGACAGCCTGCCGATCACGCTGCCCGAGGACGTCGATTTCCAGACCCCGGGCAACCCGCTGCTGCGCCACGCAACGTGGAAGCATGTCGACTGCCCCAAGTGCGGCGGCAAGGCCGAGCGCGAGACCGATACGCTCGACACCTTCGTCGACAGCTCGTGGTATTTCCTGCGCTTCGCCAGCCAGCCAGAGGACAAGCCCTTCGATGCTGAGGAAGTCGCGAAGTGGATGCCGGTCGAGCAGTATATCGGCGGCATCGAACACGCGATCCTGCACCTGCTCTACGCTCGCTTCTGGACCCGCGCGCTCGCGCACATGGGCCAGATCGAGGTGAAGGAACCCTTCGCCTCGCTGTTCACGCAGGGCATGGTGACACACGAAACCTACAGCCGTGCCGGGGACGGCAGGCCGGTCTATTTCTCGCCCGACGAAGTGGAGCGCACTTCGGATGGTGCGACGCTGACCGCTGACGGCGAGCCGGTCGAAATCGGCCGCGTCATCAAGATGTCGAAGTCGAAGAAGAACGTCGTCGACCCCGACACGATCATCGACACTTACGGTGCCGACGCGGTGCGCTGGTTCATGCTGTCCGACAGCCCGCCCGAGCGCGACCTGCCTTGGTCGGAAGCGGGCATCGAAGGCTGCAGCCGGTTCGTGCATCGCCTGTGGCGATTGTTCGCGGCGCATGATGCGGGCGCCGAGGGTGAGGACAAGGCGCTGCTGCGCAAGACCCACCAGACCGTCGCCGCGGTAGCCGAAGACATCGAATCGCTCGGCTTCAACAAGGCGGTGGCACGGATCTACGAGCTCACCGGAACGGTCGAGAAGGCCGCGCCTTCGGCCAGCCGATCGGCGGCGATCCGCACGCTCGTCCAGCTCGTCGCTCCGATGATGCCACACCTTGCCGAGGAGGCCTGGGCTGCGCTCGGCGGCTCGGGCATGGTCGCCGATGCCGCCTGGCCCGAAGTCGATCCCGCGCTGCTGGTCGAGGACGAGGTCACCATCGCTGTCCAGCACAAGGGCAAGCTGCGCGACACGCTGACCGCGCCCAAGGGCGCCTCGAAGGAAGATCTCGAAGCGATGGCGATGGCTTCCGACAAGGTGCAGCGCTCGCTCGACGGGGCAGAAGTCCGCAAGATTATTGTGGTGCCCGACAGATTGGTCAATATCGTCACCTGATGCGCATCCTCCTCGCCTCGCTCGCCCTTGCCCTGCTGTCCGGTTGCGGCCTTGCGCCGATGTATGCCGGGGGCGGGAGCGGCGTGGTCGCGCAATCGCTGGCCGCAATCGAGGTCGCTCCGATCGAAGGGCGCGCGGGCTGGCTGGTGCGCAGCGCGCTGGAAGAACGCCTGGGAGCCGCGGGGCAGGCGAGCCCTCGCTATCGCATGGAGGTGCGGCTCGACGACCAGCTCGAGGGGCTGGCAGTACTGCGCGACGACACCATCAGCCGCGAACGCCGCACGTTGCGCGCGCGCTACCAGCTCATCGACCTGTCGAGTGGCGAGATCGTGCTCGATGCGACCGACGGCTCCGATGCGGGTATCGACGTGGTATCGAGCGAGTATGCGGTCATTGCTGCCGAGCAGACCGCGCTCGAGAACCTCTCGCGCGATCTCGCGCAGCGGATGGTGACGCGCGTCGCGCTGGCGCTGCGCCAGCAGCAGTGAAGCTCACCAACCGCGATTTCGCGGCCAAGGCGCGCGGGGCGGCGCAGGGCTGCTCGATCTTCTTCTTTTGCGGGCAGGACGAGGCGGGCGCGACTGCAGCCGCCAACGAGCTCGTCAGCTGGCTGCCCAGCCCGGGCGAGCGGGTCGAACTGTCAGGTGCCGAATTGCGCGGCGATCCGGCCAAGCTAGGCGACGAGGCGCGCACCACTTCGCTGTTCGGCGACCAGCGTCACATATGGGTGCGCGCGAATGGCGAGGAGGCGCTCGAAGCGCTGAAAGTGCTGGTCGAGACAAGCGACGCGGGGGCGGGCGAGGCCTGCCCGGTGATTGTCGTCGCCACCTCGGCCACCGACAAGTCGCGGACTGCCAAGCTGCTTGAAAAGCGCAAGGATGCGCTGGTGGCGATGTTCTACCCACCCGATTTGCAATCGGTCACCAAGAGCGTGCGCGGACTGGCCGATGCAGCGGGCGTACGGCTGGGCGGCGACCTTGCAGAACGCATCGCGCGCGCGGCCAATCTCGACGTGCGACTGGCGCGGAGCGAGGTCGACAAGCTGGCGCTCTA
This sequence comes from Erythrobacter sp., assembly GCA_040830305.1. Lineage (GTDB taxonomy): Bacteria > Pseudomonadota > Alphaproteobacteria > Sphingomonadales > Sphingomonadaceae > Qipengyuania. Next base: position 11,936 of record JBFOLW010000314.1, on the reverse strand, counting down.
TCTCGACGCTTCGGCGCAGAGCCCGCAAACCGCGACGGCGGAGGACCTCGACGCGATCGGTGCGGCAAGCGAGGACGATGGATTCACACCGCTGGTCAACGCGGTGATGGGCGGTCAGGCGCCCAAGGTCGGCGTCGAGCTCGCGCGGATGAAGCAGCTTGGGCTCAATCCGGTGGGCGTACTGCTCGCCTTCGAGCGTCGCGCAGCGCAGCTTGCGCGGATCGCGGCAGCGCTGGGTTCGCGCCCGTTCGGCGATCTCGACCGCGGCGAGGAAGCGCGGCTGGGCATCTTCTTCAAGGAAAAGCGCGACATCGGCCAGCAGTTCGCGCTGTGGCGGCATGGCGACAAGCTCGACCGGCTGACCCAGCGGCTGGTGGGGCTGCATCGTGAACTGCTGACAAATAGCCAGGCGGCCGAATTGCTGCTCGCGCAGGGTCTGGCCGATATCGCCCGGGTCGCAGGCGCGAGGACCCGCTAGGCGGCGATCAGTTCTCGGGCACCGAGAAGGTTCCCGTCACGCGGCCACCCGACTGCCCCTGACCCGTGACCGAGGACGAGCCGCTGGCCCGCCCGTCGACGCTCGACACACCGGTCGCGAGGTCGATTACCAGCCGCCCCCCGTTGAGCGTATCACCGCCGCGGTTGAGGCGGACATTGCCCGCCATGGTGATGATCCGCCGGTTGAAGTCGTAGACCGCCGTGTCGCCGCGCGCGCGCTCATTGCCACGCGACACGTTCACCCCGCCGGTCGCCATGATCCGCTGGATGGAGAGATTGCCTGCATCCGAATAGTTCACGATCGTGCGCGCCGCGCTGAGATTGAGTCCGGCCTGGGTGATCTGGACATTGCCCGACAGGACCACGCGGTTCTGCCGGTCCTGTAGCTCGATCCGGTCGGCGGCATAGGAAACCGGCGCGTTCGAATTGTGCCCGGCGATCGCCTGTGCGGAGAGCTGGATACCGGCGAAGGCCGCCGCGGTAACGGCGAAGGATCCGATACCCCAGCGGGCCATGGTGGGGAGCAGGTGCTTCATCAGGGCATCCTCAGCTTTCCGGGCTCCATGCGCAACCGTGCATTGCCCGACAGGGTTATCGTGCGTGCCGACAGGTCGGCGGTCAAGCGGTCGGCGCGAAAGGTCCCCGCGGGGATCGCCCCGTCGACTCCGCCCGCGCCGACGAGCTGCTTGCTGGCGAGGTCGACCGACACGTCATGCGCCAGCATGCGATAGCCATCGGCGGCGCGCATCCGCATGGGACCGATGATCGAGACCACTTCCTCGTCGATATCGTATTGGCCGGCGCTGGCCGAGAGCCGCGCGGGTCCGTCGTCGAGCAGCAGCCGTGCGACGAGATCGTTCATCCGCACGATGCCTTCCGCGCTCGAGCGCTGGACCGCTTCGCCCGCTGTCAGCGAGAACGGGCGTCCTTCCTCGTCGGCGCCGCGGTAGAGCGCATTGTCGACCCGCAGGCGTTCCTTGATGATCGCTACCTCGTTGCGATCGAGCAGGAAACTTACCTCGCCGCGCGGCGACAACGGTGTGATCACCATCAGCGCGGCGAGAACTCCGACGCCCATCGGCAGCGCACGCGCGAGAAAGCCGACCAGCCGGTCGTGCGTTCCGCCCGGCTCGGCCCAGTGCTGGCGTTCGTGCCGCCGCTCCTTGGCCTTTGCCGTTTCGATCCTGCGATGCCGGAATGCCATGGTCTCGCCTTGCGCGTTCGTTCCTTACATGTGGCTGAAGATATCGTGATCGGCCCAGCCGGCCACATCCAGCCGCGCGCGCGTGGGCAGGAATTCGAAACACGCCTGCGCCATGTCGGTGCGGCCTTCACGCTCGAGCCGGCGGTCGAGTTCGTCCTTCATCCGGTGAAGGAAGCGCACGTCGCTCGCGGCATATTCGCGCTGCGCCTCGTTGAGGTCGGGTCCGCCCCAGTCGCTCGATTGCTGCGCCTTGGAGATGTTCTCTCCCAGCAGTTCCTCGACCAGCATCTTGAGGCCGTGGCGATCGGTATAGGTGCGCACGAGCTTGCTGGCGATCTTGGTACAATAGCACGGGGTCGCCATCACGCCGAGATAGTGTTCGATCGCGGCGAGGTCGAAGCGCGCGAAATGGAACAGCTTCAGCCGGTTTGGATCGGCGAGGACGGCCTTCAGATTGGGCGCGTCATAGGTGCTCTCGGGGCCAAAGCGCACGAGGTGTTCGTCGCCCTTGCCGTCGCTGATCTGGACGACGCAAAGCCGGTCGCGGATCGTGACCAAGCCCATGGTTTCGGTATCGACGGCCACGGGGCCATCGGCGAGGACGCCTTCGGGAAGGTCTTCTTCGTGGAAATGCACTGCCATGGGCCAGCGCCTTAGGCGCATCGGGGATTGTAGGGAAGGGCGGACTGGTCCGCCGCGTGGGTGCGACTACAATCGCGCCATGACCGAAAGCATCCCCGACAGCTGGCAACCTGTGCTCGAGCCGGTCCTCGCAACGTCGCAAGCGCGGCAGCTGGGCGGGTTCCTCGTTGCGGAGGAGGGGGCGGGCAAGACGATCTACCCGCCTCGCGGCTGCCGATTGAAAGCGCTCGACCTGACCCCGCTCGACGAGGTGAAGGTCGTGATCCTCGGGCAGGACCCCTATCACGGGCCGGGCCAGGCGATGGGGTTGTGCTTCGCCGTACCCGAAGGCGTGAAAGTCCCGCCCAGCCTGGTCAATATCTACAAGGAGCTCGAGGCCGATCTGGGCGTGCCGCGGGCAGGCCATGGCGACCTCAGCAGCTGGGCGCGGCAGGGCGTGCTGCTGCTCAACAACACGCTGACGGTCGAGGCGGGGCGCGCGGGCAGCCATGCCGGGCGCGGGTGGGATGCGATCACCGATGCCTGCGTGGCGGCGGCGGCGGCACGCCCCGAACCCAGCGTGTTTATCCTGTGGGGTAGCCATGCGCAGGCCAAGGCGAAGCGGATCGAGGGGCTACGCAACGGGCATCACTGCGTGATCGAAAGCCCGCATCCCAGCCCGCTGTCGGCGCATCGCGGCTTCTTCGGATCGAAGCCGTTCAGCCGGGCCAACCAATTCCTTGCGGAGAACGGGCGCGGCGCGATCGATTGGGCGCTGCCATGACCGAAGGCGAAGCCCGCGCCCGCCTGCTCGCGCGCCGCGCCGAGCTCGATGCCGAGGATGCGGCCAATGCGGATGCGCGCGATACGGTCGAACTGCAGCGTGACAGCGTGGGGCGCCTGTCGCGCATGGATGCCATGCAGCAGCAGGCAATGGCGCAGGCGACCGGGCGCCGTCGCAAGGCCGAGCGCGCACGGATCGCGGCCGCGCTTGCCCGGCTCGACGAGGGCGACTGGGGCTGGTGCATCATGTGTGGTGAAGAGATTGTCGCAGACCGGTTGGCGCATGATCCCTCCGCCGGCACCTGCGTCGGTTGCGCCAGCGCAGGTTAAGCGGCTTTGCACGCGCAGTCCGCTGTGCCAGTTTCCCCCATGCAATGAGGGGATGATCCGATGATGGCGATTTTCAAGGCAGGAGCTGCGCTGGCGGTGCTCGGCATGATGGTCCCGGCGGGGGCGCACAGCGGCGGCCATGATCATGCCAGCATGGCGGTCAGCGATGCCACTGATGGCGAAGCGGCCAGGACAGCGGCACTTGGCGAGGCGATGCGCGCTGCCGAGCTGTGGATCGAGGGCAAGCGCCAGTTTCGCAACATCCCCGCGATTTCCGCAGCAGTGACCCGCGGCGACCAGACCGTCTGGGCGAAGGGTTTCGGCAGCACAGACCGCGCGCAGACCATGCCCGCGACGCCCGAGACGATCTATTCGATCTGCTCGATTTCGAAGCTGTTCACGGCTGTGGCGCTGATGCAGCAATGGGAACAGGGCAAGGTGGCGCTCGACACGCCGATCGCCGAGTACCTGCCCTGGGCCAAACTCGCCGACGACCCGCGCGACAGCGTGCCCGTGACGCTGCGCGGGGCGCTGACCCATTCGGCCGGACTGCCCCGCGAATCCGATTTTCCCTACTGGACGGGTCCCGACTATCCCTTCCCGAGCCAGGACCAGGTCCGCGCACGGATTTCCAGCCAGGCGCCGCTCTATCCGGCCTCGACCAGCTGGCAGTACTCCAATCTCGGCCTAACGCTGGTGGGCGAGACGGTCGAAGCGGTCAGTGGGCAGCCTTTCGCGGAATATGTCACGGCGAACATTCTTCAGCCGCTCGGTCTCGATGATACGCGACCCGGGATCTCGACCGAACTCTACGGCGGGCAGATGGCGGTCGGGTGGGGCGCGCTCGAGCCCGATGGCACGCGCCCCCAGATCGCATTGTTCGATCCTGCGGGAATCACGCCGGCAGCGGGTTTCAGCGCCAGTGTGGCCGATCTGGCGAAATTCGCGGGCTGGACTTTGCGGCTGGCCAAGGGCGGCGAAGCCGAAGTGCTGCGCGCCTCCACCCTGCGCGAGATGCAGCGTGTCCATTACATCTCGCCCGACTGGGAAATCAGCTGGGGGTTGGGATTCTCGGTGCGACAGGAGGGCGGAACGACCGTTGTCGGCCATGGCGGGTCGTGTCCCGGCTATCGCAGCGCGCTGATGATCGCCCCGAAAGAGCAAATGGGCGTGGCCGTAGCGATGAACGCGATGGATGATCCGGGCAGTTTTGCGCGCGGGATCGCTGCACTGGCCAAGGCGCGTGGCGAGGCCAGGCCCTTCGATCCGGTCGAGGGCGTGACGCTGGCCGATTATGCAGGGGTCTATGGCGGACAGCCATGGGGCGCGGACTACATGATCATTCCATGGGCGGGCGGGCTGACCTGGCTCTCGCCCGATGCGGATGAGCCGGCCAAGGGCATGTGGCGCCTCAAGCCACTCGGCGGGGATCGTTTCCGGGTCGTCACCGACAAGGGTGACGAGCGGCACGAGGTGGTTTTCGAGCGCAATGGTGCAGGTAACGTCGAGGCGGTGCGGCAGCACTCGAACGTTTCGCGCAGATTACGCGGTCTCTAGCTCAGAAGATCGAATAGCCGCCGTCGATCACCACCGAATCGCCGGTGTGAAACTTGCTCGCATCGCTGGCGAAATAGACTGCGATGCCCGCAAAATCCTCGCCTTCGCCCCAGCGGCGCATGGGCACGCGGCCGATCGCCTTTTCATTGAAGGCGTCCCAGTTCTGCAGCCGCTCGGTCATTTCGGTGGCGATCCAGCCGGGCAGCACCGCATTGGCACGGATACCATGGCGGGCGAATTCGACGGCCGTGCCGCGCACCATCGCGAGCACCCCCGCCTTGGTCGCGGCATAGGCTTGGTTCTGTGGCGCGCCATGGATCGCCGAGACCGACGATGTGACCAGCAGCGAGCCGCCCGGATCGCCCTCCTCGGCACGCGCGACCATGTGCCTGCTCGCCTCGCGAAAGGTCCAGAACACCGCGTCGAGATTGACCGCGGTGACCTCGCGCCATTGTTCGGTGGTCTGCTCGGTCAGCGGCGCCCCGCCTCCTACGCCGGCATTGGCGATGCAGGTGTCGATCCGCCCGAGGCGCGTGAGGCTTTCGGCCATCGCGTCGACGACTTCCTGCTCGTCGGAGACGTCGACCGCCAGCGCCTCGACCCGCGTGCCATGCGCTTTGAGCTTCTCCAGAGCGGCGGCGTTCTTGTCGGCATTGCGACCCCAGATCGCGATATCCGCGCCCGCCGCGGCCAGCCCCTCGGCCATGCCCAGCCCGATGCCGCCATTGCCGCCGGTCACCACCGCCACCTTGCCGGTAAGATCGAAGGGATTGAATGCCATGCTCGTCTCTCCTCTCCATCCCACTCAATCCCAGCAGCGGGACGATTGCAAGGCGCAACCCATCGGCTAGGCTATCGCGCCATGACCGACCTCATTCAGACCGAGATCGCCGACGGCATCGCGACCGTCACCCTGAACCGCCCCGATGCGATGAATGCGTTGTCCAAAGCGCTGCGACACCGGCTGTTCGAGGTCATGGCCGCGCTCGATGCGGATGACGCGGTGCGCGCGGTCATCCTCACAGGTGCGGGCGAGCGCGCCTTCACCGCCGGATTGGATCTGAAGGAACTGGGATCGCAAGAGGGCGCATTGGGTGCGGCCAATGCCGAGGGTGCCGAGGAGAACCCGGTCAAGGCGATCGAACAGTGCCGCAAGCCCGTAATCGGCGCGATCAACGGGGTGGCGATTACCGGCGGGTTCGAACTGGCGCTGGCCTGCGACATCCTCATTGCCAGCCGCAATGCGCGCTTCGCCGACACGCATGCCCGCGTAGGCATCGTGCCGGGCTGGGGTCTGTCTCAGAAGTTGAGTCGGATGATCGGGATTTCCCGTGCCAAGGAACTCAGCTTTACCGGCAATTTCCTCGATGCCGAAACCGCCGAGCGCTGGGGGCTGGTCAATCGCGTGGTCGCCGCAGAAGAGCTGCTGCCCGAGGCGCGACGGATCGCCGCCGATATGGCGGGTGTCGATCCCGAATTCCTTTCCACCTACAAGCGGCTGATCGACGAGGGCTACGCTGCCAGCTTCGCCGACGGGCTGGCGATCGAGCACCGGTTGTCCTCGGCCGCGAACAGCGCGGTGAGCCCGGCAGAGGTCGAGGCCCGGCGGGAAGCGGTGCAGGCGCGCGGGCGCGAGCAGGGCGGATAGCACGCAAGCCTCAGCGCCTCGCGCTGCGCGCGCGGCGCTTGCGCCGCTGCGGGAGGAAGGTGACGGCGATCGCCGCCGACATCGCGGCGAAAGCGATCCAGCCCGACAGCGAGGCCGAGGGCATGGCGTAGAGCAGCAGTGTGCCGTTTCCGCCCGGCACCAGCGCCGCGCCCGCGCCCATCATCGCGCCGCCCATTCCGTGTCGCAGCGATCCCGCGAGATCGGGCGCGCGAAAGCGGAACTTGCCGGTCCAGACGGCCGCATAGACCGCGCCTGCCAAGAGCGCGAGGCCGCCCGCGATCACCTTTGCCTCGGCGCGATTTGCGCTTTCTCCGAGCAGCCAGGCCCCCTCGCGGTTGAGCAGTGCTCCGAGTGTCCAACTCCCTGCAAGTGTATAGAGAATCCCGCCGACGATCCCGACCACCAGCATCGCCGGGACGGGGCCTAGCTGCGCCTTGCGGCTGCGCAGCGCACGCGCAAAGTTCTTTAGGTAGCGTCGCCGCAATGCGGGTGCGGCGAGCAACGCGAACACTGCCAGCATCGCGATCCCCAGCGCCCCGGGTTCAGCCAGCGCCGAAGGCTGCGGCGCTGGCAACATCACGCGCATGGCCACGAGCGCGCCTGCTATCGCGCCGAGACATGTGAAAAGATAATTGCTGTCTCCCCCTGCAAGCTTGCCGAGCGTACCGAACTGGCAGCCGCCGTTGATCCGCGCGCCGAAACCGAACATCACGCCTCCGGCCAGCAGCGAAAGGCTGGTGGGGAAACTTGGGGCAAGCATGCCGAGGCCCGGGAGCAGCCACGCGAGCGGCAGGATCGTACAGCCCGCGGCACCGGCAGCGAAAACGAAGGCGCGCAGCCGCAGCGTGCGGCCAAGCACGACCGCCTGCCGGGTGCCCTCGACCATGCATACGCTGCCGCGCCGCAGGGCGAAGCCAACGACAAAGGCGAGCGGAATTGCCAGCAGCGATAACCAGTCGGTTGCAGCCATGCCTGCCACGCGGCTCTCCCTTCGGAAGCGGGAGCCTAGGCCCTGTGGCGAGACAAGGCTAGCGTATCAGCGTGGCAGGTCGCTTTTACCCATCAGCGCCTTGTCGACCGCATGCGCGCACTGGCGTCCCTCGCGGATCGCCCAGACCACGAGGCTCTGCCCGCGCCGCATGTCGCCGCAGGAAAAGACATTCGCTTCGCTGGTAAGGTACCAGTCGGTATCCGCCGCGACATTGCCGCGCCCATCGAGGTCGACGCCCGCGCGATCGAGGAGGCCGCGCCGCTTGGGTCCGGTGAAGCCCATCGCCAACAGGATGAGGTCGGCCTTGAGCGTAAATTCGCTCCCTTCAACCTCCTGCATGCGCCCGTCCTTCCATTCGACGCGGACGCATTCGAGCCCGGCGACATCGCCGTTTTCTTCGACCACGCGCTTGGTCAGCACCGCCCAGTCGCGCTCGACGCCCTCCTCATGGCTGGAAGACGTGCGCAGCTTGAGCGGCCAGTCGGGCCAGGTCAGCGCCTTGTCTTCTTGCTTGGGCGGCTTGGGCATGATCTCGAGCTGGGTCACGCTCGCCGCGCTCTGGCGGTTGGAGGTTCCCACACAGTCGCTGCCGGTATCGCCGCCGCCGATCACGATCACATGCTTGCCGGTCGCAGTGAGCGAGCCGCGTGGCGCGGCCCGGACTTCATCGTCGCCCGCATTGCGCTTGTTCTGCTGGGTGAGGAATTCCATCGCGAGACGGACGCCGCTGAGCTCCGAGCCGGGAATGTCGAGCATGCGTGCTTCTTCCGCGCCGCCTGCCAGAACGACAGCATCGAAATTCTCCTGAAGCGCCTGGAAGCTGACCTCGACCCCAACCTCGCTCGAGGTGCGGAACTGGACGCCCTCGGCTTCCATCTGCACCGCGCGGCGGTTGATCAGGTGCTTTTCCATCTTGAAGTCGGGAATGCCGTAGCGCAGCAGGCCGCCGATCCGGTCGGCCTTCTCGAACACGGTCACCGCGTGGCCCGCGCGGGCGAGCTGCTGCGCGCATGCAAGACCCGCCGGACCGCTGCCGATCACCGCGACCGACTTGCCGGTGCGCTTCTCGGGCACCTGCGGCTTGACCCAGCCTTCCTGGAAGCCGCGGTCGATGATCGCGCATTCGATCGACTTGATCGTAACCGGACTGTCGATGAGGTTGAGCGTGCAGGCCGCTTCGCAGGGGGCGGGGCAGACCCGGCCGGTGAACTCGGGGAAGTTGTTGGTCGAGTGCAGGACCTCGAGCGCATTCTTCCAGTCGTCTTCATAGACGAGGTGGTTCCAGTCCGGGATGATGTTGTTCACCGGACAGCCGTTGTGACAGTAAGGAATGCCGCAGTTCATGCAGCGCGCCGCCTGCTTGCGCAGCTGGTCCTCGCTCAGCGGGACGGCGAATTCCTTGTAATGCTTCAGCCGCTCTGCCGGATCGCGATAGGTGCGATCCTCGCGCTCGTATTCGAGGAAGCCCGTTTCCTTGCCCATGACCCTTACTCCGCCGCTTCCATCGCGGCCTGTTCGCGTTCGTCCTCAAGTGCCCTAAGCGCGCGCTGGTAGTCGCGCGGCATCACCTTGCGGAAATGTTTGAGCTCGTTGGCCCAGTCGCCGAGCAGCGCCTTGGCCTTGGCCGATCCGGTGTGCAGCAGATGCCGTTCGACCAGGACCTTGAGGCGCTTGGCATCGTGATAGAGCGGATCGCCCATGCCGAAGTTCTCGACCGAGATGGGTCGCTGCTGCGGCGCACCCCAGCTCTTATCGGCGCCCTCGCCGTCGCCGGGCTGCACCTCGAGTACGTCGACCTGCGCATGGTTGCACAGCTTCTCGAAGCGGCCTTCCGGATCATAGACATAGGCGATCCCGCCGCTCATCCCGGCAGCGAAATTGCGCCCGGTCGGGCCGAGTACGCAGACCACCCCGCCGGTCATATATTCGCAGGCGTGATCCCCCGCGCCCTCGACCACCGCGACTGCGCCCGAATTCCTGACGGCAAAGCGTTCGCCCGCCACCCCTTGGAAATAGGCTTCGCCCGCGATCGCGCCATACAGCACGGTATTGCCGACGATGATGTTGTCGCCGGGCGCGCGCGGGGCCTCGTCCGGCTGGCGGACGATGATGCGACCGCCCGACAGGCCCTTGCCGACGTAGTCATTGGCATCGCCGGTGAGGCTGATCGTCACACCATGTGCGAGCCAGGCACCGAAACTCTGCCCGGCAACCCCGGTGAAATCGATCCGGATCGTATCCGGCGAAAGGCCGGCATGGCCATGCGCTTCGGCGATCCGGCCCGACAGCATGGTTCCGACAGTGCGGTTCACATTGCGGATGGTGCGCGTCAGCTGGACCGCCTGGCCGCTCTCGATCGCAGGCTTGCTGGCCTCGATCAGCTCGACATCCATCGCCGCCGCCAGCCCGTGGTCCTGGGTTTCGGTGTGGAACAGCGCCTTGCCCTCCTCGATGGGGACGGCATGGAGGATGCGCTTCAGGTCGACGCCATGCGCCTTCCAGTGACGCTCCACCCGGCGCATGTCGACGCGATCGACCCGGCCGACCATCTCCTCGACGGTGCGGAAGCCCATTTCGGCCATGATCGCCCGCAGTTCCTCGGCGACGAAGAAGAAGTAGTTGATGACGTGCTCGGGCGTGCCGGTGAACCGCTTGCGCAGCACCGGATCCTGCGTCGCCACGCCGACCGGGCAAGTGTTGAGATGACACTTGCGCATCATGATGCAGCCGGCCGCGATCAGCGGAGCGGTGGCGAAACCGAATTCGTCGGCACCGAGCAGCGCGCCGATAGCGACATCGCGCCCGGTCCTGAGGCCACCATCGACCTGCACCGCGATGCGGCTGCGCAGGTCGTTGAGCAGCAGCGTCTGCTGCGTCTCGGCGAGGCCGATTTCCCATGGGCTACCGGCATGGGTGAGGCTGGTCAGAGGGCTGGCACCGGTACCCCCTTCATAGCCCGAGATGGTGACATGGTCGGCCTTGCACTTGGACACGCCCGCAGCGACCGTGCCGACGCCCACTTCGGACACCAGCTTGACCGAGATACGGCTGGCGGGCTGCACGTTCTTCAGATCGTGGATCAGCTGCGCCAGATCCTCGATCGAATAGATGTCGTGGTGCGGCGGGGGCGAGATCAGGCCCACACCGGGGGTCGAATGACGCACCTTGCCGATGCGCTTGTCGACCTTGTGGCCGGGCAACTGACCGCCTTCGCCGGGTTTCGCACCCTGTGCCATCTTGATCTGGATGTCGTCCGAATTGACGAGGTACTCGGTAGTGACGCCGAAGCGTCCCGATGCGACCTGCTTGATCCGGCTGCGCATCGAATCGCCATTGTCGAGCGGGCGGAAGCGTTCGGGTTCTTCGCCGCCTTCGCCGGTATTCGACCGTCCGCCGAGACGGTTCATCGCGATGGCGAGCGTCGAATGCGCCTCGTGGCTGATCGAGCCGAAGCTCATCGCACCGGTGCTGAAGCGCTTGACGATTTCCGCAGCCGGTTCGACCTCCTCGAGGCTCAGCGGCTGTTCGGCAGGCTTCAACTCCATCAACCCGCGGATCGTCAGCAGGCGTTCGGACTGCTCGTTCACGCTAGCCGCGAACTCGTCGTAGTTCTTCGCGTCGTTGCCGCGCACCGCATGCTGCAATTGCGCGACCGATTGCGGAGTCCAGGCATGCGCTTCGCCGCGCAGGCGGTACTGGTAGATCCCGCCGACATCGAGCATGCCCTTGTAGAGCGGATTGTCGCCATAGGCCTGCGCGTGACGCAGCACGGCTTCCTCGGCCACTTCGGCAAGGCCGATCCCCTCGATCGTGGTCGCGGTCCCGGTGAAAAAGGTGTCGACGAACTCGCTGTTCAGGCCAACCGCATCGAAGATCTGCGCGCCGCAATAGGACTGGTAGGTCGAGATGCCCATCTTGGACATGACCTTGAGGATCCCCTTGCCCACTGCCTTGACATAGTTCTGGCGCACGTCGGCGGGATCGATGTCGGGGAAGCGGTCGGCGCGCAGGTTCTCGAGCGTTTCGAAGGCGACGTAGGGATTGATCCCTTCCGCGCCATAACCCGCCAATGCGCAGAAATGGTGGACCTCGCGCGCTTCGCCGGTCTCGATCACGAGACCCGTCTGCATCCGCAGGCCCTGGCGCACCAGCTGGTGGTGCACCGCACTGGTCGCCAGCAGCGCGGGCATCGGAATGCGGTCGGGCCCCTGGTTCCGGTCGGACAGGATCAGGATGTTGGCATCGCCGAGCACCGCCTCGGTTGCCGCCCAGCACATCTCCTT
>JBFOLW010000313.1:0-4993 GCA_040830305.1 Erythrobacter sp. | reverse complement strand
CCGGTGCTGGTCGATGCCGGAGTCGGCACTGCCAGCGACGCGGCGGTGGCAATGGAACTGGGCTGCGACGGTGTGTTGATGAACACCGCGATCGCCGAGGCGAAGGACCCGATCCGCATGGCCCGGGCGATGAAGCTGGCGGTAGAGGCCGGACGCGACGCCTATCTTGCGGGGCGCATGGCGACGCGCAAATATGCCGACCCGAGCAGCCCGCTGGCGGGACTTATCTAGCTGCCGAAGGAGGCGTGCTTGGCCGACGTTGACATCGCCCACGAAGAAGGGCCGAGCAAGGGGCGCTATGTCTATCGGCCCGCAGGTGGCGGCGAAGAGGCCGAACTGACTTACTCGAAGGTTGGTACGAAACGGATCATCGTCGATCATACCGGCGTGCCCGATTCGCTGCGCGGGCAGGGCATCGGTCAGGCACTGGCCGAGAAAGTCGTAAGCGATGCCCGCGAGCGAGGTCTTCAAATTATCCCGCTATGTCCGTTCTTCAGGTTACAGGCCGAACGGCACGAAGAATGGCGGGACGTAGTCGAACTCTGACACCGGCTTACCTCCTGTTAACCATATTCGGCGACACTCGGTCTCGTAGCTAGGGAGTGCCGATCATGGCCGTTACGGGTACCGCATCGATCACTATCGCCGAAATGCGCGAGTTTGCCGGACTGACCGCCGCCGAGCAGCGCTATATCCGCCGCAGCCTCGATATCGGTCTCGGCCGGTGCGATGCCTTTCGCATCTGGGGACGCAACGCGAGCGAGAATGCGGCAATCCGTAGCCAGTATGTCGCCTACCAGGAATTGAAGGCGCTGCGCCAGTCGATCCCCGAACAGTCTGGTTTCGACAGCGTCGAAGGCTTCGTCGGCAAGCTTACCCGTGTCGCCGCCTTCGATCTCGCGCAGGAACGCATCGACAGCTTCTCCGCCTTCCGCTTCCTCTATGAACGGCTGATTTCCGCCGATGTCCGCCCGTGGCTGCCGAGCGCCTTCTGCGCCGCCGCCGCCCTGCCGCAGATCCGCCCTGCGCGCCGCAAGATGCTGCTGCAGTCGCTCAGCGAAGCCGCCGCCACAGCCCCGGGCTGGAGCGACCGCGCGCCGAGCTTCTATCCCGAGTTTATCGAGGAAGTTGCGGCCTAGGCCCCGGGGTCAACAAGCGCGCTGGTTCGCCGCACATTATAGCGAGACCAGCCAAGCAGGGCCGCCCCGACAAGCCCAAGCCCGGCGCAAACAGTCCAGAGTCCACCTTCACCTGCCTCGCCATACGCGAGCGCAAGCCCGGCGATGGCCGCCGCGACAGCAAGGAAAACCCAGCCTCCAAGGGCGAGGGGAAAAGCGGGCGTTGCTCAACCTTATCGAGGAGCGCGGGAACATGCTAGGGCGCCTGCTTCAGCGCTTCGCAGAGCGTGCGGTTCAAGGACACATGGGCGATCAATCGCCGGATCTGGTCCACAAGCAGCACGCAGCTGCCAAAGACGACCACCGTGATCAGGAGCTCTTCCAGCATTAGCTACGGTACAATCCGTTGAGGCGCTCGCCGTAGCGTTCCTTGATCTTGTGGCGGCGGATTTTCATCGAGGGCGTCATTTCCTCGTTCTCGATGGTGAAGGGCTCGTCGGCGAAGGCGAACTGGCGGACCTTTTCGACCACCGAGAGGTCCTTGTTCACCCGGTCGACCGCGGCGCGGATGGCGTTGCGGAATTCGGGCAGCTCCTGGACCTTCTTGCAGTCGAACTGCTTGCCCTGTTCACGGCACCATTCGAGCGTCCATTCAGCATCGGGCACGATCAGGCCGACAATGTAAGGCTTCTTGTCACCCGCCACCATCGCCTGGCCGATCTCGGGCTGCAGCGTCAGCATCCCCTCGACCTTCTGCGGCGCGATGTTGTCGCCCTTGTCGTTGACGATCATGTCCTTCTTGCGGTCGGTGATGACGATCCGGCCCCTCTCGTCGAGATGGCCGATATCGCCGGTATGCAGCCAGCCGTCCTTGATCGTGCGCGCAGTCTCGCTCTCGTTCTGCCAGTAGCCGTGCATGACCAGTTCGCCGCGGACGAGAATCTCGCCGTCTTCGGCAATCTTGATGTCGACCCCGCGCATTGCCGGCCCGACCGAGTGCATCGCGATACCCGCCGCCGGGCGGTTGCAGCTGATCACCGGACCGGCTTCGGTCTGGCCATAGCCCTGGAGCATGGTCAGTCCCATCGATTCGAAGAAGATCCCGACATCGGGATTGAGCGGGGCACCGCCCGAAACCATTGCCTTGATCCGTCCGCCGAAACGCTGGCGAATCTTGGGCTTGAGCAAGCGGCCGACCGCGAGGTCCTTGAGCCCGTCGCCGAATTTGGTCTCGCCTGAAGCGCGGCGCTCGCCCACTTCAAGCGCGGTGTTCATCAGCTTCTCGGCGAGCCCGCCCTGCTTCTGTACCTGCTTCATGATCCGCGTACGCAGTACTTCGAACAGGCGCGGGACAACCACCATGATGGTCGGCTTCGTCTCCTCGATATTGCTGGCGAGTTTTTCGAGCCCCTCGGCGTAGTAGATCTGCGCGCCAACGCTGATGGGCAGGAACTGCCCGCCGGTGTGCTCATAGGCGTGGCTCAGCGGGAGGAACGAGAGGAACCGCTCGTCGTCGGAGATGCCGAAATCCTCGATCAGGATTTCCGCCGCGCCTGCGATATTGCACAGGATCGAGCCGTGATGCTGCAACACGCCGCGCGGCGCGCCTCCGGTGCCGCTGGTGTAGATGATGCAGGCGGTATCGCCACGTCCGATGCCCGCGATACGCTGTTCGACCGCTGCGCGTGCGGCAGCAGGATCACCTTCCAGGACCTTGTCCCAAGTGTGGAACACGAAGCTGCCCGATTGCTGGCGATGCAGATCGTCGATCCCGATGACATGCTCGGCAACGCCGGATGCCTGTAGTGCGCCATGGAGCGGCTTGAGCAGCTTCTCGGTCGAGACGATTACCGCCCTCGCGCCCGAGTTATCTAGGATATGAACGTGATCGCGTTCGGTATTGGTGATGTAGGCCGGTACGGTGATGCAGCCGGCAGCCATGATGGCGAGGTCGGCAATACACCATTCGGGACGGTTTTCGGAGACGAGGCAGACCCGGTCGCCATCCTTCAGGCCCAGTGCGCGCAGGTTTTCAGCGAGCAGGCAAACACGCTCGGCCGCTTCCTTCCAGCTGATCGTCTGCCAGGTGCCGCCGATCTTTGCGCCGAGGAACGGCTCCTCTCCCTTCCCGTCGGCGCGCTTCAGGAAGAGTTCGACGAGATTGGCGGCGGAATCGATCTCCGTCAGCACGGCAGGCTCCTCAACAGTTCTTTTCTCTTATGCGACGTTTGTCCGGAAGGGCTTAGGCCGCCTGTTGTACATCGGCAAGCAGGCGGCTTGCGGGATCAGGGGCTCTCGATCTGTCCTTCGAGCCGTGGATCGCGCGCACTTTGCCAGCCGCCGCGTGTGCGCAGCACTGCCCCGCCCTTCACCGGAGCCGCGCGCACAAACACCTCCGGATGGCCGAGCGCCCTGAAGGCTTCGGCCCGTTCCTCGAGCCAGGTTCCCTCTTCGAGCAACAACCGGTCGCCAAATGCCATGATGAACGGCAGGCCTAGGATTCCCTCTGCCGAAAGTCCGAAATCGATCGCGCCTATGATGCTGCGTGCCGTCTGCACCGGGATCGTTCCGCCTCCGGCTGCGCCAACCGCGAGAAACGGCCTGCCCAGCGGATCCCATACGACAGTGGGCGCCATCGAGCTGCGCGGGCGCTTGCCGCCCTCGACCCGGTTGGCAACGAGCCTGCCGTCGACAACCGGCGAGCGGCTGAAATCGGTAAGCTCGTTGTTGAGGAAGAAACCCCCAGCCATCAGGCCCGATCCGAATGCGCTTTCGATAGTCGAGGTGAAGCTGACCATGGTGTTGCTCGAATCGACCACCGCGAAATGCGATGTTCCGTGCTCTTCGGGTTCGTCACCGTCTGCCAGTGCCATCGGTGCGCCCGCCGGCGAGCCCGCTGCGGCGTCGGCCAGCCTGCTGCGCTCATCGATCAGCGCGCTGCGTTGGGCGAGGTAGGCGGGATCGACGAGGCCGGCGACCGGCACCGAGACGAAGTCGCTGTCCGCCAGGTAGAGCTCGCGATCGGCATAGGCGAGACGCTGCGATTCCACGAACAGGTGCCAGGTGACCGGATTGTCGACCCCCAGTGCGTTCAGATCGAACCGTTCGAGCTGGCCGAGCATCTGCAGCACCGCCACGCCGCCCGAGGTCGGTGGACCCATGGTGCAGATGCGATAGGCGCGGTAGGATCCGCAGACACCATCGCGCGTCTTCGCCTCGTAGCTGGTAATGTCAGTATAGGTCATCGCCCCTTCGCGCGGCGTGTCGGCGGAGACCGTGCTTGCGACCTCGTGCGCGAGGCTACCGGTGTAAAAGGCCGAGGGACCCTCTGCCGCAATCTCCTCGAACGTCCGCGCCAGCGCTTCGTTGGTCAGTCGCGAGCCGACCGGGAGTGGATTGCCGTCGGCATCGAAGAAAAGCTCGCGCGCCTCGGCACTGTGGGCCGAGCGATTCCTGGCGCTCTCGAGCATGCCGTTGAGGCGGGGGTTCATCTCGAAGCCTTCGCGAGCCAACCGGATCGCAGGCGCGAACAGGTCGGGCCAGGGCAGCTTGCCATGTGCGGCATGGGCCTTGGCCGCCAGCGCGATATTGCCGGGAACACCCACCGACAGCCCGCTGCGAACCGACTCGGAATAGGGCGGCAACTCCCCGTCCGCATTCAGGAACCACTCGGGAGTGGCTCCCGAAGGGGCGGTTTCGCGGCCATCGAATGTGACGAGTTGGCCATCGGCCGTCCCGCGCACGAGGAAACCGCCCCCGCCGATCCCCGAACTCTGCGGCTCGACCACCGTCAGCGCAAGCATCACTGCGATCGCAGCATCGGTCGCGCTTCCGCCCTGCGCGAGAATTGCCTCGCCCGCCGCTTGCGCACGCGG
>JBFOLW010000312.1:0-2779 GCA_040830305.1 Erythrobacter sp. | reverse complement strand
GAGTGTCTTGCCGATGCCCGTGCCCGCCTGTGCCAGCAGCACATGCGGCCGCTTTTGCCGGTCGCGCGGGCCGAAGACATGGCCGGCACCCTTCGAAAAATCGCGCTGGCCTTCGCGCCGTTCGGCGCCTTCGCCGGTCAGCCGTTCGAGCTGGGCCTCGATCTCGGGCTCGTCGATCAGCACCTGCGCCGGCTGCGCGCGCTGGGGTGTTTCCTCCCATTCGGGCAGCCGGCTGAAGAGCCACTTCTCCGCCTTTTCCGGACGTCGGACATGCGGCGCCAGGACATTGGCCCAGGGCCAGCGTAGCCGTGCGAGCGATTGCAGCGCCGACCATGCCCCCTCGCGCTGCTCCCAGTCCTCGCTCTCGCAGGTGGCGACCAGCGCACCTGCGGCTTGCTGGAGCAGCAAGGGGACCGCGGCATCGTCGGCCGGCTCGTCGAGGCCTAGCGCATGCGCCAGCCCCTTGGGTGTCGGGACGCAGAATCGCGCCGGATGGACGAAGGCGAAGAGCTCGAGCAGGTCGAGGCCAGACAGGTCCGGATAGCCGAGCCGGTTGGCCACCAATGGCGCGTTCATCAGCAGCTGCGGCGTGTCTGCCGCAGCCATCACCGCTTCGCCCTTCGAACAGCCGCGCGTGGAGCCATTGGCATCGCGCAGCCAGGTGCCGGCATGGCTCGCATGGAGGGCGGGGAGGGGTAGCGGCTGGCTCACCCGGGGGACCATGAAAGCGCCGGAACGAAAAGTAAACAGAGGGCGGCGAGACTATGCCGGGGCATATTCCGTCTGTCGCAAACATTCGGCGCCTGGTCGTGAAAAAGATTCAGAAAATATAGCAAAAACAGAGCGCTATACTTTCCTGAACAACGGTTCAGCGGAACTGTGACGAAATCGTGACCGTTTTTTGGGGCATGACCAAGACCCGTTATTCGATCGCCAGCGCCCCCATGGCAATTGCCGCGATGGCCGCGCTCCACGCCCCAGCCGTCGTCGCCCAGGACGCCGCTCCGTTTCCGTCCGAGCCGGCAGCATCGACACCGATCTTTGCACCATCGCCGGAGCCGATCTCGTCACCCGCACCGCTGGTCCCTGAAGCGCTTGTGACGGCTCCCGCACCGGAGGTCGAACTGCCGCAGCCCGAACCGGTGGCCGAGCCGAGCGTCTCGCAAGAGGCAGAGCCGGCGGCGACGACTGGCGCAACGAACAGCGCGGCCCCCCCGCCACGCGCAAACGCCAGGACCGCCTCGGCCGCGCCACCCCGCCCTGTTTCCCGCAGTGCGGAAAGCCCGGTCATGTCCGAACCGGCCGTCCCGGAAACCGTCCCTGCAATTCCCATGGGTGCAACCGACGCCAGGGTCGCCGACGACCTCGCGGCAATCCCCGAGCCTGCGAGCGACCAGTCCGAAGCGACCCTGCTGTTTGCGCTGCTCGGCCTCGGCGGCATCGGGCTGGCCGTGCTGCTTCTCATGCGCTCGCGTCGCCGTCGCCGCGAGGCAGAGGTTCCCATTATCGAGCGTCCGATCGTCAGGGCCAGCCATCCGATTGATCGCGATCCGCAGGTCACCGCATTTGATGCGCCGCCAGCGGCGCCCCACGACGAGCCCGCGCGACCGCTTGGTTCGGGCAATGCGGCTTCGGTGGAGATCCCTGCCGCACTGCCACATGATCCGGAAGAACGGGGCCGCCTGTTGCAGCGGATGATCAGAGCCCGGCCCGACCGCGCCAATCCCTTTGCTTCCCACAAGGCCCGGGCGAAGCGCGCCCGCCTGATCCTGCAGTCGATCGGGACCCGGTTCAACGATCGCAAGCCGAGCATCGACCTCAGCCAATACACCAACGTCTGGCCCGAACTGCGCGGCTGGCGTCCTGCGACTACCTGATCCCCTCCCGACCCCAGAAAGGTGTCGCAGCGGTAGGGCCGTCCTCCTCCTCGGAAGGGCGGCCCTATTGTCTCGTCAGGCGGCGATCGCGAACTCCGATGCGGCGAGTGCCTGTTCGAGATCGGCGAAGATGTCTTCTGCATCTTCGAGCCCGATCGAGAGGCGGAGCAGCCCTTCGCCAATCCCGTGCGCGGCCCGTTCTTCGGGCGTGTAGGTCGAATGGGTCATGCTGGCCGGATGCTGGACCAGCGTTTCTGCATCGCCCAGCGAGACCGCACGCATGATCATGTCGAGCCGGTTCATGAAACGGATGCCCTGGTCGTAGCCGCCGACGAGGTCGAAGGCGATCATGCCACCAGGCAGGGCCATCTGCCGTTTGGCCAGGGCATGCTGCCCGAAGCTCTCAAGCCCGGGATAATGAACCGCGGCAACCTGGGGTTGCGCTTCGAGCCAGCGGGCCACCTCAATTGCGGTCGCACTGTGACGTTCCATCCGTAATGCCAGCGTCTTGAGTCCGCGCATGATCAGCGTGGCGGTAAAGGGGCTCATGACCGCACCGGTCATGTCCTTGAGCCCTTCGAGGCGGACCTTCCGCATGGTTTCTGCGCTTCCGGCGACGAGCCCGCCGACAAGGTCGCCATGGCCGCCGAGGTACTTCGTCGCCGAATGGACCACGATGTCCGCGCCCAGTTCGATCGGACGGGTAAGCGCAGGGGTGGCATAGGTGTTATCGACCACGAACTGGGCCTGATAGCGGTGCGCCACCTCGCCAATCGCGGCGATATCGACCAGTCGCATGTTGGGGTTGGCCGGGGTCTCGAAATAGACGATCTTGACCTTATCGCTCATCGCCTGCTCGAGCGCGTCCGCGTCGGTCAGGTCGACATGCGTAACCTTGACTC
>JBFOLW010000311.1:0-9171 GCA_040830305.1 Erythrobacter sp. | reverse complement strand
GGTCTTGTGGCGCACCAGCCAGCCTTCGGGCGCGCCCGCCTTGAGCCGCCGCGGACCGCTCCTGGTCCGCTCCAGCGTGTCGAGCAGCAAGCGGGTCGAAGGGGCCGACAGCAGGTCTCCGCGATGCAGGCGGGCGAGCGCCTCGACGATAGCCACCGGCGGCGCGCCATCGACCGGGGCGGCGAGATAGGCCTCGAACGCCTCGCGCCGCCGCGCATGGGGCACCCTGTCGCGCGCATCGAAAAAGGCCGGCCCCTGCGCATAGGCCTGCCGCCACTCAAGACCCGCGATCGCGCTCTGCTTGGTTCGCTCGTCGGTGCCGAAACGGATGCTGGAGAGGCCGTGCCCGTCGAGAAATACCTGCACCGCCTCGGGCCCGCCGACCCGGCGCAGGATGCGGTCGTTGGCGGTATTGTCGCTCTCGGCAATGGCGCGCTCGACGAGGTCCGCATAGTCGGACACGAAGCGCCCCTCGCGTCTCACGATGTCGCGGATCGGCTGGTAAAAAACCGTGAGGTCGGGGTCCCGGATCTCGACCCTTTCCCCGAGGACGAACCCGTCCCGGTCAACCTTGTCGAGTGCGGTCATCGCGACCCACAGCTTGCTCACGCTCTGCTGCGGGAAGGCCTCGAGCCCGTTGAAGTGCAGCGTCCGCCGCGTCGCCAGATCGCGCACCGCAATTCCGACGTGGCCGGCAAACGTGCTCCCGATCCGGCTGAGCTCCCGATCGAGCTGCCGCTGCGCAGGACTTAGCTCGGGCCCCTCGACTTCCGCCACCGCCTGCTCGACCAGCGGATCGGCGCCCGCGACCGAGGACAGGCGCGGCAGCCATACGACGAGCACTGCCAGCAGCAGGACCGGGATTGCGATCAGCAGGAATCGGAACGGTAGGGTCACACCCACACAACGCATTGATCCATGCTGGTTCCTTGACCTCAGGCGAGCCCGGCCGCGGCAACCGTTTCACCCGCGAGCGGACGCCCCACGTCGAGCATCGCGCGGACGCGTTCGGAGAACATCAGATTGCCCTGCGGGAAATGCTTGCGGTGGATCTTCATCAGCTGATCGAGATGCTCATGGTCGAGACTGGAGCAGAACTCCGGCCCCAGTGCGCTCTTGCCGAAATGCGGGCGCGTGGCGGGTTCGTAATGCATCACCAGCCGCTGGAGCCGCTCAAGCCAGGCATAGTCGCGCGGGTCGGCGAACAGGTCGATCGCCGCCATCGGCTGGCGCGCATTGGCCGCGAAATGCGGTCCGGCCTCGCCCGGCAATTCGCGCACCGAGATGATCCCCTTGAGGTAGAACCCCAAATCGCGCAGCGCATCGGCCTCGCGGATGAGGTATTTCACCACCGCGGGCGCCTTTTCGAGCGGGACGAAGAAGGCAAGGTTGTAGCCGGTATAGGTGGTCGAGAAGAGCCCGCGGGTAATGCTCGGCGCGCGGTTTTCCTTCAGCCCGGGCTTGGGATCGTAGAGATAGTCGAGATCGCCCGGATCGGTCACCACACGCTCGCTCTGCTTCAGATCGAGCCAGTCGATAAACCGCTGCATCGGACGGCGCAGCTTGGGCAGGAAGCGGTCGAACTTGTAGTAGCGCTTGAGGAACCACTTGGCGAACCAGCCGCTGCCGCCCTTGGCTTCCGGGTGCGCGGGCGGTTCCTGCCCCTTATCGCATTCGGCCAATGCATGCAGCATGATTACCGGATCGTCGGGATCGGTATAGGGCATCACCGCCCAGTTCGCCGCGATCGAGCCCTGCTTGAGCTCGTCCAGTTTTGACAGCCGGCTCATCGAGCTGACCGAGATATAGGGTTCGAGCGGCTTGGTCTCGAGCACCAGTTCGACGATCGGCGCGATCGTGCCGAAGGACAGCGCGACATAGGCGAAATCGGGATCGCCGCGCTTGAGCGTCACCCGCTGCCCCGCCCCGTCGAGGAAGGTCAGCTCGACGATGCTGTCGGCCATCACCGCCCGCGGGCCGAAACCATGCGTGCCGGTGGCCAGCGCACCGATCACCGATTGCTCCATGTAATTGCCCGAATTGTGGAGGCCCCGGCAGTGTTCGTCGCGCAGGTAGAGCTTGAGGTCGCGCACCGATACCGATGCGCCCACGCGGACGGTTTCGCTGGCGGGATCGTAGTCCAGCGTCTTAAGCCCGCCCTCGCGCATCATCATCGCGGTGACGCCGGGCACCACCTGTACCCCGTTGTAGGAGTGCGACTTGCCCACGCAGCTGAACTTTCCCTCGCGCAGCAACTCGGCGAGCCGCGCCTCGTCGGCGGGAACGCGCGCTTCGGTCTCGCAGCGGAAGACGTTGATCCACGAGCGCACCCAGCGCTTGCCCTCGGTGCCCACCGCGTGCGCATCGGCGCGGCGCTCGCTCCTGCTCAGATTGCTCCCGATCATGGCCTTCCCCCCTGCCAAGCCCCTGTGATCACGGCATAACCCGCAATGCGTCCGATTGCGAGGACAGGAACGACATCATGCACCGATGGAACCATGCGGGCGCCGGGGCACTGGGAAAGAAACACATCCCACAGGAGATTGCATGTCGAAGACCCTGCTCATCACCGGCGCTTCGAGCGGCATCGGAGCCGCGACCGCACGCGCTGCCGCCGAGGCCGGCTGGAACGTCGCGCTGCTCGCGCGCTCGAAGGACAAGCTGGAAACTCTCGCCGCCGAGATTGGCGAGGCCGCGCTGGCTCTGCCCTGCGACATCACCGATCGCGGAGAACTCGGCACGGCGATCGACACAACCGTGACGCAGTTCGGCCGCCTCGATGCGGTCTACGCCAATGCAGGCACCGGCGTGTCAAGCCCGGGGATCGAGAACGGCGACCCTGACGAGTGGCACGACATGATCCATCTCAACGTGCTCGCGGTTCTCACCACAGCGCATGCCACGCTGCCGCATCTGCGCAAGACCAGGGGGCAGTTCGTCGTGACCGGTTCGAAGGCCGGGCGCGATCACCTCAAGGGCTCGGTCTATGGCGCGACCAAGTGGTTCGTACAGGGCTTTGCGGGCAATCTGGCCGAAGAGATGCGCGAATGGGGCGGCCGCTGCACGGTGATCACCCCTGGCATGGTCGACACGCCCTTTTTCGACGAACCCAAGCCCGACAAGATCCAGCCCGAGGATGTCGCGAACGCAGTGGTCTTCGCGCTGTCGCAGCCGGACACAGCGGCGGTGCGCGAAGTGCACATCATGCCCAACGACTGATCAGCCGCCCAGCGCATCCTCGAGTGCCTGCAAGGCGGCGCGGGTAAAGGCTTCCATATTGGCGATCCGGTCGTCGCTGTCGGTCTCGGTCACGCGGGTGAACTCGAAGCCATCGGGCCCGACCACCGCCGCACAACTGCGGCCGGCGGGTGCACCGCTGGGGTGGCTCGACCCGCCGACCGAGCCGCTTTCGGCGATACCCCAGGCGGCGCCGAAATTGTCGCGGATCGCGCGCGCCTGCAGCAGCGCATAGTCTTCGCTCGCCCCGCGCATGCCCTTGTAGGCTTCGCGCGGGAGGTCGAACAGCACGTCGCGGGCGCGGAAGGAATAGACCACCCCGCCCCCGACAAAGAAATCAAGCGCGCCGGGCACCGTCAGCAGCGAGGCGGCAATTAGCCCGCCGGTCGCGCCGTCGGCCACCGCGATCGTCTCGCCGCGCGCTCGCAGCAGGCCCGCAATGCGTGCGGCCTGCTCGTGCGTTTCGGCAATCATTCCCGGGTGCCGCGCAGCGTCAGGCCGATCCCGAACAGGATCTCGACCACGGCCACCTGCAGCGTGACCGAACCGGGCAGCGGCAGGAAGCGATAGATCTCGGCAAAACCGACCAGCGTGATCACCGCGCCGAGCAACCAGAAGGCCTTGTCGCCATAGGCCGTCTTGAAGGCGAAATAATGCGTCCCGACCATGATCGCGGCGAGCGGCATGACCAGTTCGGGCGCGTAATCGAGGAACAGGAAGGCGGCGAACAGTCCGGCGATCATCGCGATCGTCGCTTCCACCACCAGCGGCCCGCCGGGATTGCCCTTCTGCTCGCCCGCGCGGCGCAGCAGGGCACGATTGGCAAGAAGCGCGAGCGGATAGATCAGCATACCGCCGAAAAACAGCACGGCGAAGCCGGTCGGGATGCCGCTGCGGCTTTCGGCAAACCATGCGGCAAGCCAGACCAGGCCCGAAATCAGCACGCCCGGCCCGCCATCGGTATAGGCACGGCGCAGGTCGGCCTGCGCGTCGACGATCAACATATCCGAAAACTCCCCCTGAATTTGCGGCTAACCGGCCGCTTTCACGATCTCGGCCCAAGCCTCCTCGTCGATCACTTCGATGCCGAGGTCGGCGGCCTTCTTCAACTTGCTGCCCGCTCCCGGACCGGCGACGAGCAGATCGGTCTTGGCGCTGACCGAGCCGCTGGCCTTGGCGCCGAGCCGTTCGGCCTGCGCCTTGGCCTCGTCGCGGCTCATCGTCTCGAGCTTGCCGGTAAACACCACGGTCTTGCCGCTGACGGGGCTGTCCTTCGTTTCCACCTCGTAGCGAGGGGGCGAAACCTCGGAGAGGATATCGTCCCACACTTCCGTGTTGTGGTCCTCGTGGAAGAAGTCGCCCAGCGCCTCGACCACCGCGCTGCCGATCCCGTCGATGGAGGTGAGCGCGGCGGCCGCATCCTCGTCGCCCGCATGGGCTTTCTCCGCTGCCTCGCGCAGCGCCGGAAGCTCGTGGAAATGCTTCATCAGGTCGCGCGCGGTGACCGCGCCGACATGGCGGATGCCGAGGCCGAACAGCAGCCGCGCGGCATCGGGTTCGCGCCGGGCTTCCACAGAAGCCAACAGGTTATCCACAGACCGCTCCTTCCACCCGTCGAGCGCGAGGATGGCCTCGCGGTGCTGCTTGAGGCGGAAGATGTCGGCGGGGCTTTCGAGCCAGCCGAGCGCGAAGAACTGGTCGATCGTCTTCTCGCCCAGACCATCGATGTCGAGCGCGCCGCGGCTGACGAAATGCTTCAGCCTTTCCGTGCGTTGCGCGGGACATATGAGACCGCCTGTGCAGCGTACATCGACCTCGCCTTCCTCCGCCACCGCCTCGCTGCCGCATTCGGGGCAGCGGTCGGGGAAGACGAAGGGCTCCCGAGCCTCCTCTCGGGTAAGGTTATCCACAAGCTGTGGAATAACGTCGCCCGCGCGCTGCACCACCACGCGGTCGCCCGGGCGCACGCCCAGCCGTTCGATCTCGTCGCGGTTGTGGAGCGTGACGTTGGTCACCGTCACCCCGCCCACAAGCACCGGCGCGAGGCGGCCGACAGGGGTCAGCTTGCCCGTGCGCCCGACCTGGATATCGATGCTCTCGAGCGTGGTCTCCGCCTGCTCGGCGGGGAATTTGTGCGCCAGCGCCCAGCGCGGTGCCTTGGCGACGAAGCCGAGCCGCTGCTGGTAGGCGAGATCGTCGACCTTGTAGACGACGCCGTCGATTTCATAGGGCAGCGTCGCGCGCTGCGCAGCGATGGTCTCGTAATGCGCGAGGATGTCGGCGGCGCTGTCGAACCGCGCGAACAGCGGCGAGACGGGCACGCCCCAGCTTTCGATCCGGCGGACCACCTCTTGCTGCGTTTCGCCCGGCACCTCCGACGCAGCCCCCCAGCCATGCGCCCAGAACTTCAGCGGTCGCTGCGCGGTGACGCCGGCATCCTTCTGTCGCAGCGAACCCGCCGCGGCATTGCGCGGATTGGCGAACTGGCGGACCTTGGACGGGTCGAACTCCTCGCCCTTCTCCGCCGCCGCCGCGCGCGCCTCGTCCATCAGCCGCGCGTTGAGCGCCTCGAAATCGGCGTGCGCCATGTAGACCTCGCCGCGGACCTCGAACACCTCGGGTGCATCGCCGGAAAGCTGCTGCGGGATATCGGCGATATGCGCGACATTGGGCGTCACATCCTCGCCCACCTGCCCGTCGCCGCGCGTCGCAGCGCGCACCAGTACGCCCTTTTCGTAGCGCAGCGAGCAGGACAGGCCGTCGATCTTGTCTTCTGCGGTAAACGCGAGCGGCGCATCCTCGGCGAGCGAGAGAAACCGCCGCACGCGCGCGACCCATTCCTCGACTTCCTCACCATTGAAGGCGTTGTCGAGGCTCATCATCCGAACCTCGTGCGTCACCTTGGAAAGCGGCGAGGCGGACGCGGTGTGCCCGACCTTCCGGCTGGGCGAATCGTCGCGCACCAGATGCGGGAACGCCGCCTCCAACTCCGCATTGCGCCGCACCAGCGCATCGTACTCGGGATCCGAAATCTCGGGCGCGTCCTCGGCATGATAGAGCCGGTCGTGCTTCGCGATCTGCTTCGCCAGCCGCATCAGCTCGTTGGCGGCTTCGGCTTCGGTCGTATCGGTAATCTCAGCCACGCAGAACCGGCTTCGTTTCGATCCTTGTGCCAAAGCCCGTGATGTGCGGCCGGGCAGTGCCGATTGCCTGCTGCACGCCCGGCAATTTCAGGCTTGCAGCGTGGGCTTCCTTGGTTTCCCAGACTTCGGTGATCCAGATCGAGGTGGGGTCCTGCTGATCCTCGGCAATCAGATAGGCGATGTTGCCCGGCATGGCTCTCGTGCCCTCGAGGAGGGCGGCAATCACCACGTCACGCTTGCCTTCGACGACTTTCATCTGGCCGATCAGACCGTATGCATCTTCCATATTCCCGATCCTTCCCAGCGATGCCGGCGCGCAGCCCGCGAGCAGCGATAATGCAGCGACGCCG
The DNA here is from genome assembly GCA_040830305.1 of Erythrobacter sp. GTDB lineage: Bacteria > Pseudomonadota > Alphaproteobacteria > Sphingomonadales > Sphingomonadaceae > Qipengyuania. Next base: position 2,441 of record JBFOLW010000311.1, on the reverse strand, counting down.
ATGAATTCGCGGCGTTCCATCACACGCCTTCGAGCAACCTGTCCGCCTGCGCCCTTGCCTCGGGCGTCACCTCCGCGCCCGAGAGCATTCGCGCGATCTCTTCCTGGCGGCCGGCCTCGTCGAGCAGCGCGACGCTGGTCCTGGTCACCGTCCCGTCGCTGCTCTTGGCGATCATGTAGTGCGTGCGCCCGCGCGCGGCGACCTGCGGGCTGTGCGTCACCGCGAGCAATTGCCCGTCGGCGGACAGCCGCGCGAGCCGTTCGCCGATCGCGCTGGCGACCGCGCCGCCGACGCCGCGATCGATTTCGTCGAAGATCACCGTCGCCGCCCCGCCCTGCTCGGCCAGCGCGACCTTGAGCGCGAGAATGAAGCGCGACAATTCGCCTCCGCTCGCGATCTTGGCGAGCGGCGCGAAATCGGCGCCCGGATTGGTCGCGATCAGGAACTCGACGCCGTTCATCCCGTGCGCGCCCCACTTGTCCTCGGGCAATTGGGCAACCGCCGTCTGGAACCGCGCGGCATCGAGCTTGAGCGGGGCGAGCTCGCGCGCAACCGCCTCGTCGAGCCGCAGCGCTGCCGCCACCCGCTTGCCATGCAGCCCCTCGGCCTCCGTGCGATAGCGCTTGCCTGCATCCTTTGCCGCCGCCTCGAGCGCGTCGAGCTGCGCTTCGCCGCCCTCGATGCTTTCGAGCGCAGCGCGCATCTCGCGCATCCTGGCGGGCAGTTCGTCGACCTCGCAGCGGTGCTTGCGGGCCAGCGCGCGCAGCTCGAAAAGCCGGGTTTCGGCAGCCTCGAGCGCGGCCGGATCGTGGACCAGCGCCTCGGCCGCCGCCTCGAGCTTGTCCTCGGCCTCGCCCGCCTCGATCACCGCGCGATCGAGCGCGGCGAGCGCATCGGCGAGCAGCGGATGCTCGGGCGCGATCCGGTCGAGCCGCCGCGCCGCGACGCGCAAGCTCGCCAGCGGCGAATCCGAGCCCTCCCACAGGTGGCGCAATTCCTCGAGATCGCCCGAAAGCTTCTCGCCCTTCTGCATGTCCGAGCGGGTTTCGGCGAGCCGCGCTTCCTCGCCCGCCTTGGGTTCGAGCGCGTTCAGCTCGGAAAGATGCGCGAGCAGCAGGTCCTGGTCGGCCTTGGCCGTCTCGACCGCCTCGCGCGCTACGGCAAGCGCGTCCTCGGCCTTGCGCCAGGTGCCCCATGCCGCCGCCAGCCGGGCGGTGTCGGCACCGGCGAAGCGGTCGAGCAGCGCACGGTGGCCGCGCGGATTGACCAGCCCGCGATCGTCGTGCTGACCATGCAGCTCGACGAGGTAGCCCGCCATGTCGCGCAGCAGGCCGACGCTGACCGACTGGTCGTTGACGAACGCCTTGCTCTTGCCGTCGGCTTTCAGCTGCCGCCGCACGATCAGCGGCTCGCCGTCCTCGATCGCGATATCGGCATCGTCGAGCAGTTCGGCGAGACCGCGCGGCAAATGGTTGAACTCGAATGTCGCGGTGACGCTGGCCTTGTCCTCGCCGCTGCGCACCAGGCCGCTGTCCGCCCGGTTGCCCAGCACGAGGCCGAGCGCGTCGAGCAGGATCGACTTGCCCGCCCCGGTTTCGCCCGTCAGCACCCCCAGCCCGCGCCCGAAGGCAAGGTCGAGCGCCTCGATCAGCACGATGTTGCGAATGGATAGCCGGGTCAGCATGCCCTTGCTTCCTAGCCAAAGCTGATGCGCGAGTCAGCATCGTTCGCGCGGCAATCGACAAACCAGCTGCGCGAAGGAAATTTTCCCGCGTAAACCGCACATTAGCTTTTCGTGCCATAGGTCACCCGCGTGAGCATCGGGCGCCTTGTCGTCGGCCTGTTGGGACCCGACATTCCCGCGCACCTGCGCGACGATTTCACCCTGCTCACCACCCAGCACATGCGCGGACAGGCACGGCTGCTGTTCGCCGGCTTCATCCTGAGCCTGCCGATGGTTACCTATGGGGCAAGCCCGGGCGCCGGGCCGGCAATCGCCTACGGCATCCCCCTGATCGTCCTGCTGCTGAGCAGCGCGGGGCTCGTCACTCTGAGCAAGCCAGCGCGCGATGCAAGGGATCCCCGTGAAGCGAGGCGGACCATCGGGAGGATCTGGCGGTTGTGCCTCGCGACTGCTGCGATCGGCGGCGTCTGGTGCATTGCCAGCTGGGCGACCGCGCCGGCGGAGACGCGAATCTACTATCCGGCGATCATGTCGCTCGGCGCCCTGACGCTGGGCTACTGCCTCACCGCGGTTCGCGGCATCGGGATCTCGGTGCTGCTGGTGTCGCTGGCTCCGGCGGCCGCGGTGCTGGCCTGGTCCGGCGGCGCGATGGATATCGTCCTCGCGGTTTCGATGATCATCGCGATCGGCTTCCAGGTGACGATGATGGTTCGGCACCAGCAATTGCTGCTCGGCCTCGTCGAGGCACGGTACGATT
>JBFOLW010000310.1:0-9518 GCA_040830305.1 Erythrobacter sp. | reverse complement strand
TCGGCGAGCAGGTCCTCGCCGGTGGGAAGGTCGGTCTGGGCGGTCATTTCTTGTCCCGTCAGCTGCGTTTGTGGCGCTTATAGACAGAACGACCACGCTGGCGAGGGGGTTCCTGCCTACATGCTGAAACCGGGTGGCAGAAAGGCTTCCATCGGTCGCTCGGCACCCGCGGTTCCGGCGATCACCCACTCGGTGAACGCGTATCCGGCGGGCGAATAGGCCAGCGCCATCGACGCGGCAAAGACGCCCGCATAAATGCCAAGACCCCACCAATAGGCGGGATGGACGTGTCCATGCCGTTTCTTGTCGGCAATGATGCCAATGACCGGGAATGCCCATGTGGCAATCGTGGTGATGATCCAGGCATTGGGAATCATCAGGGGCAAGGGGAGCAGGCGCCCGAGCCCGGGCCCTGTCAGGATCGCCATAGCGCACAGCATAAGGCGACGGTGCCATCCCGTATAGCGCCGTCGCATCAGCGCCCACCAGGCGAGCCCACCGAAGCACGCCAGCAATGCCAGATTGCTCACGAGGAATTCGTTCACATCGAAAAAGAACGGTCCGCCCGTACGCTGCGCTACCGCGACCATCAGCGCACCGCCCGAGGCGATCATGGCGGGTATCCAGAGATAGGCCAGCTTGCCAAGTCGCACGTGAAGGGCGCGGTTTCCGGCGGAAATCGTCACATGCTGCGCAAGATAGAGAGCGATCCACCCCATGAAAATGACCGCATGGATATGATAGACCGCCGGAACGTCGAAGCTCGACCGCCCCATTGACAGCTGGACCACAAATCCGGCGACGATCAAGCTGGCCATGACGAAAGCCATGACCGTGAAAAAGCGCGTGTCTCCGACCGCAGTGTTCCCCGTTGCCGCAGCGGTGGCCATGGCCTCATCCCCCCCCAAGTTCGAGCTACCGTCCCTTGGGAAAGGAATTCTGCCGCCCCGCGGCCAGAAGGTCAATTGCGGGCCGAGTTCTCGAAGCGAACGGAGATATCGACATCGCCATGACCGGCAAGCTGCAAGGGGATCGACAGGTTTTGCCTGATCGCATCGCGCGCTGCGCTGCGGGCCATTGCGAGGATCTGCGGGTTCTTCGCAAACGCCGTGGCTTTCTCCGCCGCCTGACGCGAATTGTTCCGGGCAAGGTCGGTACTTGCGTCGCGGGTCAGCCAGGCGCCTTCGGTAAACACGCGCGCCTGCGCTTCATCGAGATTGGGTGTGCTCGTGCGCAACTGCGGGACGGTGACAGTCAGGCTGCGCGCCTCCCTGTCCCATTCAAAGTCGTCACGATCGATCTCCGAAAGGTCGAGCCGGTATTCGACCGTCGCCGGGATGATCGCCGCCTGGCGGCTTTCGAGCAAGTCGAGGTTCAGGACGCCTCGCCGGTCGACGCTCTCGGCGACGATTTCGAAACGCGACGAGAAGACGGTAAGAGAGTTCTGCTTTTCGAAGGCGAGCATGGCACTACCCACCGGGTCGCCTTCTTCCTGATAGAAGAACGCGCGCCAGCCGAGCCAGGCGACCGCTGCCAGCAGGACGATCACGATCAGCCACGGAACCGCCTGGATCCGCGCCAGCGGCTGTTCGCCCCGTAGATCGGGTTGGATTGAGCTTTCGCTCTGCTTCAGGTCGTCTGCCATACATCGCCCGAACGGGCGACGAGGCCGCGCTGTTCCAGATCTAGGAGATGCGCAGTGACCGACATTTCCGCTGCCTTGTGCAGCCTGGGATCGAGGCCCTTGTACATCTTGGGCACGAAATCGGCTGCCGCATGCGGGCCATCGCTCAGGTGGCGCACGATCTGGTTCTCCCGCTGGCGCCGGTGACCCAGCATGCCACGCACGAGCTGGCGCGGTTTCTCGACCGCCTCGCCATGTGCGGGATAAAACACCCGATCCTCGCGCGCATTCAGCTTCTCGAGGCTCTTCATGTAATCGCTCATGTCGCCATCGGGCGGGATCACCACGCTGGTCGACCAGCCCATGACGTGGTCGCCGGTGAACAGCGCGCCGCTTTCCTCCAGCGCGAAACACAGGTGATTGGAAACATGGCCCGGCGTCGCCACCGCAGTCAGCGTCCAGCCGGGGCCGGTCATCTGCTCGCCGTCCGCCATCACGCGGTCGGGTTCGTAGGTTGGATCGAATGCTTCATCCGAGCGCGGCAGGTCGCTGTCGATCACCAGCGGCGCGCAGCCGACGATGGGCGCACCGGTGCGTGCCGAAAGGGTCTTCGCGGCTGGCGAATGATCGCGATGCGTGTGCGTGCACATGATCGCGCAGACGTGCTCTTCGCCGATCGCCGCATCGAGCGCGAGCAGGTGCTTCTCCTCGTCCGGGCCCGGATCGATGACCGCACAGCCGTCGCCAAGGCCCACGATGTAGGTCTGCGTGCCGGTATAGGTATAGGGCGAGGGGTTGGGCGCCAAGACGCGCCGCACGAGGGGTTCGAGCTGCATCGCCTTGCCGGTGGGCCACGGTTTGGGAGGTTGTCCAGCCATGCCCTTGCATATGGGGACAAGCCTGCGCCATGTCACCTCCCGTTGCTTGTCAGGGAGAAAGCATGACCGATTGTATCCTCGTCCTCGATGCCGGGACCACCTCGACCAGGGCGATGATCTTCGCGCGCGACGGGCGGATGGAAGCGGTCGCGCAGCAGGATCTGACGCAGCACTATCCAAGGCCCGGCTGGGTCGAACACGATGCGGCCGAGATCTGGGACAAGACGCTCGCCTGCGCGCGCGAGGTCGTGGGTGAGGACGCCGGACGTATCGCGGCGATCGGAATTACCAACCAGCGCGAAACCGTGGTCGCCTGGGACCGGACCTCTGGCAACCCTCTCACGCGCGCGATCGTGTGGCAGGACAGGCGCACGGCTGGTTTCTGCGCCGGGATGAAGGAGTACGGCCACGAGGCAGAGGTGCAGAAGCACACCGGCCTGCTGCTCGATCCCTACTTCTCGGGGACCAAGATGCGCTGGCTGCTCGACCATGACGAGGCGGTCCGAGAGGCCGCTGCGGATGGCACGCTGGCCTTCGGCACCGTGGAAAGCTGGCTCGTCTTCAAGCTGTCGGGCGGGGCGCACATCACCGATGCGAGCAATGCCAGCCGCACGCTCTTGCTGCCACTCGATGGGGCCCAATTCGACGAGGATTTGTGCGAGCTGTTCGGTGTGCCGCGCGCCACACTGCCCGAAGTCGTCGACACCCATGGCCGGTTGGCGGAATGCGATCCGGAGTTGCTGGGTGCCGCAATTCCCATTTGCGGCCTCGCTGGGGACCAGCAATCGGCAACCATCGGCCAGGGCTGCCTCTCGTTCGGCGAGACCAAGGCGACCTATGGCACCGGGGCTTTCGTTCTGACCAATAAGGGTGAGGAGATCCCGCGATCGAACAATCGCCTGCTCGGGACCGTGCTCTACCAGGAAGCCGGAACGCGGACCTATGCGATCGAAGGCGCCTGTTTCGTGGCCGGCAGCCTGGTCCAGTATCTTCGCGACCAGCTGGGCCTGATCGGCAGTGCAGAGGAAACGGAAGCCTTGGCGCGATCGATCGAGGATAGCGGCGAGGTCGTTATTGTTCCTGCGTTGGCGGGCCTGGGTGCGCCGCACTGGATGCCCGATGCGCGCGGGGTAATCTGCGGACTCAGTTTCGCCAGCGGGAGGGCGCAGATTGCCCGCGCCGCGCTCGAGGCCATGGCACACCAGACGCACGACCTGTCTAGTGCTTTCGCGGCCGACGGTGCCCCCTGGTCACGCCTCCGGATCGACGGCGGGATGAGCGCCAACGAATGGATGGCGCAGGACCTTGCGAACATTCTCGACATCGAGGTCGAGCGCCCCGACTTCATCGAAACGACTGCGCTGGGAGCCGCGATCCTGGCAGCCGTCGGTTGCGGTCTGCATCCCGATCTTGCAAGCGCAGCGCGGGCGATGCGCGGCGGCGCACAGACGTTCGATCCAGCGATGGAGCAGGGCGTCCGCGAGGCGCGTCTCGCCCGCTATGCCAAGGCGCTCAGCGCGGCCTGATCAGGCCGCAGCGAACGCCTGCGCAATCCGCCCCTGAAGCCGCGCTACAGGGGTCCTGTCGGCCCGTTGCAGTCGCCAGTCGCGATCAAGGCGGGCCACCCGCGCATGCAATCGCTCGCTTTCCTCGATCAGGGCGCGCGTTTCGGGCTCGAGCCTTGCCAGATTGTCTGCATCTGCCTCACGCTCTTCCGGCAAGGCGCCGCAACGCTCGATCTGCAGTTCGGACAGCTCGCCCGCAAGATAGGCGCGCTGGTTGAGCAGCCACGCGAGAACGTGCATCACCCGCGTCGTGGTCCGCAATCCCTCGATCGACAAGGCCACGCGGGTCAAATCGCCGGCCTCGGATACGTTGTCATGAGCGCGCAGATCGAACGCTGCGCGCGCATCGTCCGCGAGCACGAGTGCCGCGGAATAGAGTTCCTCGATAATCTCTTCATTGATGTCGCGGCGTGGCATGGCGGCGGAAGTACGCTCTCGGCCCGAATGCCGCCAGCGGATTAACCATGCGTGTCCCGTGCTGGAACGGAGGTCGCCGAAAACTCTCGAATTCAGGCTATTATGTCGGGCAGAAGAACGTCTTCGATGGCGGCTATGCGGTCCTTGAGCGCCAGTTTGCGTTTCTTCAGCCGGGCCATCTGCAGCTGGTCGACGAAGCCGCTCTGCGCCCCGGCTTCGGTCAGCGCGGCAATCGCGACGTCGAGATCGCGGTGCTCGCTGCGGAGCAGAGCCAGCCTCTTGCGCAATTCCTGTTCATTCACACCGAGATTCCCGAAAATCGCCTGTGCCGCCCGCTTTGTCGCATGCCTTCAACATTGCCCTTTGTAAATTATCAATCCTATGGTTTGATATCTCAATAGCGGCTCGTGCCGCGCACACGCACGAGTCGCTCCTGTGGTCGCACAACCGTCAAGGAGACAGCCCGATGCAATCATCACATGTCGATGCTCTCAAAGCCAAGCACGCCGGTCTCGAGGCCCGCCTGCATGAGGAACAGGTCCGGCCGGCTCCCGACATCGCGATGATTCAGCAGATCAAGAAGCAGAAGCTCAGGATCAAGGAAGAGCTCGCTTCCTGCTGACAATGGCTATTGGGAAGCGGGGCTGTTTGTCCCGCTTCCGCCTTCCTGCGAATTTGCTATAGGCTGCGACCATGTCAGCAGCCGCTTCAGCCCGCCAGATTCTGACCCGCCTTCACGAGGTTATGGCAGGGCGCACCCATGCCCAGCACAAGCTTGACCGCGTGGTCGAGATCATCGCGGAGAGCCTGACCAGCGAGGTCTGCTCGATCTACCTCCTGCGCGAGGGTGCGCTGGAGCTCTACGCGACCCAGGGTCTCAACCCGGAGGCAGTCCACGTCACCCGCCTTGCGGTGGGGGAAGGGCTGACCGGAACGATCGCGAACAATATCGAAACGCTCAACCTTGCCGAAGCCAAGGCGCATCCCGATTTCGCCTATCGCCCTGAAACGGGGGAGGAAAAGTTTCATTCCTTCGCCGGCGTGCCGATCGTCTACCGCGAACGCGCGGTCGGGGTGCTGTGCGTGCAGCATGTCGAGCCGCGGCGTTACGAAGACGTCGAGATCGAGGCATTGCAAACGACCGCCATGGTGCTGTCCGAACTGATCGCGCACAAGGAACTGGTCGACGATGAAGGCGCGATAGATCTCGAGATCGCGCATATCGAGAACGACGTGCTCGAAGGTCTTGCCCTCGTCAAAGGCCTCGCAGCCGGCCAAGCGGTGTTCCACCAGCCACGGATCGAGATCGATCAGGTGGTGGCCGAGGATATCGAAGCCGAACGGCAGCGCGTCTATCGTGCGTTCGACAAGATGCGCGACCAGATCGACGCGCTCGGCAAGGAGCCCGAGTTCGGCAAGGGCGGCGAGCATGTCGAGGTGCTCGAGACCTACAAGATGTTCGCCTATGACGAGGGGTGGAGCCGCCGGATCAACGAAGCCATCGACAGCGGGCTGACGGCAGAAGCGGCGATCGAACGGGTCCAGCAGCGCACCCGGATGCGGATGCGCGAGATCGACGATCCGCTGCTGCAGGATCGCATGCACGACCTGGAGGATCTCTCGAACCGCCTGCTGCGGATCGTCTCGGGACAACTCGGTACGGCGGCAACACAGGGGCTTCGGCGCGACACGATCCTGTTCGCGCGCAACCTGGGGCCTGCGGAACTGCTCGAGTACGACCGGCGCCGGCTCAAGGGCGTGGTGCTCGAGGAAGGTTCGCTGACCGCGCATGTGGTTATCGTGGCGCGCGCGATGGGCGTGCCGGTTCTGGGCCGCGTCCCGGGAATTCGTACGCGCGTCGCGGAAGGCGACGAGGTCATTCTCGATGCCGACAAGGGCACGGTCACGCTGCGTCCGAACCAGCAGGTGCTCGACGCCTTCGAGACCCGCTTTGCGCGCACACGCGAGAGGCAGGCCGCCTATGCCGAGCTGCGCGACGTCGAGCCCTTCACCCGCGACGGGACCCGTATCACGGTGATGATGAATGCCGGGCTGCGGGACGACATGAGCGCGCTCGCGATGAGCGGGGCGGACGGCGTCGGGCTGTTCCGCACCGAATTCCAGTTCCTCGTGTCTTCGACGCTGCCACAGCGCGACCGCCAGTTGCGGCTCTACCGGGATGTCCTCGACGCCGCTGGCGACAAGCCGGTCATCTTCCGCACTGTCGATATCGGCGGTGACAAGGCGGTCCCGTATCTCGGGGATGCGGAAGCCGACCGCGAGGAGAACCCGGCCCTGGGTTGGCGCGCGCTGCGCCTCTCGCTCGAGCGCGAGGGCCTGCTCAAGGCACAGGCGCGCGCCCTGCTCGAAGCGGCAGCGGGCCGGACGCTTTCGGTCATGTTCCCGATGGTGAGCGAACCGTGGGAATTCGACGCCGGGAAACAGGTGTTCGAAGATCAGCTGGAATTCCTGCGTAAGCGGCGCAAGCTGGTCCCCGAGACCATCGAATATGGCTGCATGCTCGAAGTGCCCGCCCTTGCCGACGTGCTGGACCTGCTCGCACCGAAGCTTTCCTTCATTTCGGTCGGGACCAACGACCTGACGCAATTCCTCTTCGCGGCGGACCGCGCCAACCCCAAGCTGGCGGAACGTTACGACTGGCTCAGCCCGGCGATCCTGCGGTTTCTGTCGCGCGTCTCGCAATCGCTGGTCGGCCACAATGTCCGGCTGGGGGTCTGTGGCGAGATGGGTGGGCGCCGGCTGGAAGCGCTTGCCTTGCTCGGCATCGGATACCGTCGCTTGTCGATCACACCCGCTGCCGTGGGGCCGATCAAGGAACTGGTCCGCAAGGTCGATCTCGGCGAGCTTACCGAACAGATGAACCGCTGGCTTGTCGCGCCGCCGGGCGATATGCGCGCTGCATTGCAGCAATGGGCGATCGAACGCGAAATCGAATTCGACTGATTTCGTCGCGAAAGCGCCCCTATTCATCGGTAGCGCCGGGCTGTGATACAATGCGTGCTTGACAGGGCTGCCGCGGGTTCGCTTTCGCTGCGTCAAGACCACATGCGGTAGAACCGCAGGAAAGTTTTATCGGGGATCGCATGGGCGACGAAGAAACTCTTGAGCAGGAACAGTTTGCCGAAACGGGAGGAGTGGGTGCGCGGCTCCGGCAGGCGCGTGAGGCGGCCGGGCTCGACCTGGGCCAGGTTGCAGCCGAGACGCGGATTCCGCAGCGTCACCTGCTGACGATCGAAAACGGCTCACTCACCGATTTGCCCGCGCGCACCTATGCCGTCGGATTTTCGCGAACCTATGCCCGGCTGGTCGGCCTCGACGAGCGTGAGATCGTCGAGCAGGTCCGCCACGAACTGGCTGAAGGCGACGGAAACGGAGCTGTGCCCACGAAGTTCGAACCGGGCGACCCGGCGCGCGTGCCGGGCCGTGCCCTCGCATGGTTTGCCCTCTTCGCTGCCGTATTGTTGATCGGTGGGATCTACGCTTTCTACAACAGCTATTTCGCGCCGGGGCTGGGCCCTGCGCCGCTCCAGGAGCCGCGTGCAGCACAGGTCGAGGAGCCGCAGGCGGGCGAACGGGGGGACGCCCAGGCGTCGGCACCGGCGGCTACCGGCCCGGTGGTGTTCACCAGTGAAATGGATGGAACATGGGTCAAGTTCTACGATGCCAGTGGTGATCGCCTGTTTGAGGCGCAGATGGCGGCTGGTGACAGCTTTACGGTGCCCGCCGATGCCGAAGGTCCCCAAGTCTGGACCGGCCGCCCCTATGCGCTTGCGATAACCATCGGCGGCCGCGCTGTGCCCAAGCTGTCGGAGGTGGACGAAATAGTCCGGGACGTTCCGGTTTCGGCCGAGGCGCTGCTGGCCCGGAGCGAAACGCCGAGCCCGCCGACTGTTGCGGCACCCGCAAACGGCGGCTGAACCCCCTTTCCCCGGAAGGGGATAAGCCCGCTTCATGGCCTCGACAGATTCGCGGGGCTAGGGCACTCTTGCAACCTACGGATATCCCACGAGGAGCCTCCCGATGACGTTCGGATCGTTCGCCCGCAACCTGTCCTTTCTCGGTGCGGGTTTCGCGCTGCTTGCCACAGCTACGCCCGCGCTGCCGCAGGACGGCAATGACGAGGCGCGCCTGCGCCGCCTGGAGGCCGAAGTGCGCGCCCTCCAGCGCAAGGTCTTTCCCGGTGGCGACGGGCGCTTCTTCGAACCGCAGATCAGTGCGCAACCGACCGTGAACTCGACTGTGAGCACCCCGTCGACGACCGCGGTCACCGACATACTGGCGCGGCTTGATGCGCTCGAAGCGCAGTTGCAGCGCCAGACTGCCCAGAACGAAGAGAATGCGAACACGATCCGCCTGCTGACCGAGCGGGTTGCTACCCTCGAAAATGGCGGCGGTTCGGTCGCGAGCATGCCAAACGCGCCAGCTTCCGATCCCGGTGCGACAACAAGCGCAACTCGTTCGGTCGCCGCGCCGCAGCCTTCGGGCCCTAGCGACGAGCGCCTTGCTGCGGTTCAATCGATCGCCAAGCCGCAGACCGACGATCCGGCGGACGATGAGTATTCCTATGGCTATCGCCTGTGGAACGCCGGTTTCTATCCGGAGGCGCAGCAGCAGCTGACGCTGTTCGTGGAGCAGAACCCGGGACACTGGCGCACGACCTATGGTCGCAATCTTCTCGGTCGTGCCTATCTCGACGATGGCAAGGCCAAAGAGGCGGCACCCTGGTTCCTCAAGAACTATCAGGAAGACAAGACCGGCGCGCGCGCCGGCGACAGCCTGCTCTATCTCGCCGAGACGATGATCGCGCTCGACGACAACCGCCGTGCGTGCATCGCGCTCGCCGAGTTCTCGGAAACCTATCCGTCGCTGGCAGCGGGGCGCCTGCAAAGCCAGTACCAGGCCAATCGCGGCAAGGTGAACTGCAATTGATGATTGCGTCGACCCGGCGCTGCTGACGCGCTTCGAGGCTGCGCTTGGCAGCCTCTGGCACGGCGACAGGCTCGGGCTGGCCGT
>JBFOLW010000309.1:0-9589 GCA_040830305.1 Erythrobacter sp. | reverse complement strand
GCGGCAAGTTCGCTCGGCAGTGCACTGAGCCAGAACACCGGCGCCAACACTGCCGGCGAGGACACCGTCTATATCGACGGCGCCGGGACCACCGACGCCAACCGCGATGCCGGACACTCGGCCATGGGCACCTATGAAGTCGCGGGTGCGAACATGTCGGTCAGCAAGACCAGTTCGATCATCGACGATCCGGTGAACGGGACCACCAACCCCAAGGCAATTCCGGGTGCGACAATCGAGTATTGCATTGTCGTATCGAACGCTGTGGGCAGTGCCACCGCTACCGATATCGCCGTCAACGACGTGCTGCCTTCGGATGTCAGCTACCTGTCGTCGTTCGGGATCTACGTCGATGGCAATGGCAACTGCGCCAGCGGCTCGCGCGGTGACAACATCGCCGTGCCAACCGCTTCCTACAACAGTACCGATCACGAAATTGACGCCGACCTCAGCGATGTTGCTGCTTCCGGCTCGCGGTCGGTCTATTTCCGCGTAACGATCGACTGATTGCCTTCGCGGCGTAGAAGCTGTGCGTTTCCGCTTTTCCTTCAGGCTTCTGGCAGCAGTACTCCTTGCGGCACTGCTGCCAGTCGTTCTCTGGACCGAGGCATTGCGCGCACAGACGATCGACAACGTCGCCGGAGCGGAATGGAACTTCGATGGAGAGCGCTATGAGACCCTCTCCAATCTCGTATCGCTCGACGTCGACCGGAGCGATCCCATCATCACCGTCTACCGGCCGACCCCTGGCCCGGGTACGGGCATCACCTATCGCCGCCCGCAATGCAGCGCCGCCGATGGCCTGCAAGGGGGTGCGCAATCAGAGGCCGAAGATCCTGCGTCACCACTGACGCTGGCGACGGCATCGCTCCCGTCGCAACTCGGTGGGTCCACTGCGACTGCCGAAACCGCCATGATCTCCACAAAGGTGCAACCGTCCGACAAGGTGTCGCCTGGCGGTATGATCGTCTTCGAGGTCCTCGCACCGACGGCGAACATCGATCCCTCCAGCATCGATCAGCTTGACGTCACGATCACCAGCAGCGCCGGCGACAGGGAAGCGATGACGATCTACGAAACCGGCGAAGACACCGGAATATTCGTTGGCCAGATCGCAACGCATCGCGTCCCGCCGAATCCGGTGGAATTCAATTGCGAATTGGGTGTCGGCGATGGCGGAACGATCGACATCGGCGTTTCGCCGCCCGGCGATCCGCTGGTCATCATCTCGGTGACGATCAATGTGTTGGCCGATCCTTTCGGCGTTGTGTTCGACAGCGAGACCGGCGAGGAAGTAAGCGGAGCGCGGATCACGCTGGTCGACGCGGGGACCGGCCAGCCCGCATCCGTCTTCGCCGAGGATGGTATCACGCCCTGGCCTTCGAGTGTTATTTCGGGCCAACCCATCACCGACGCTGCAGGCAATATCTACGCGATGGATCCGGGCCGATTCTGGTTTCCGCTGACCACGCTGGGTGGCTTTCGCCTGGTGGTCGAGCCTCCCGGAACCTATTCCGCGCCTTCGATTGCCACGCCTTCACAGCTCGAGCTGCTGGTGCGCGGCGACGGCTCCGGCTTCGTCATCACCAATGGATCATTCGGCGATCGTTTCGATTTGGTCGACCAGCAGCCGCGGCGGATCGATATTCCTCTCGACCGGGAGGCATTGTCGGTTGCAGTGACAAAAACCGCATCGCGCCCATCCGCGCAACCTGGCGACCTCGTTTTCTATACGGTCACGGTCCGCAATCCGGACCTCGGCAGACCCAAGCGTGGGGTGACCGTAGTCGACACTCCTTCCCGTTGGCTGCGCCTGCGCCGGGATTCGGTGCGCATTGGCGGCGAACCCGCGGGTGAAGCAGTGCGTACTTCGTCTGATGGCAGCTTTCTCACGATCGACCTCGGCGACCTGCCCGGCGGCGCGACGCGCCGCATCACTTACGCCATGGTTGTGCGTACCGATGCGCCGCCCGGTACGGTCGAAAACCGCGCGAGCGTGACGGATTCGCTTGGGCGTGAAAGCGTTGCCAGCGCCAGCGTCGATATCGAGCGTGACACGATCGCCAATCGGATGACCATCATTGGCCGCGTGACCGCGGGCGAATGCACTCTCGAACGCGCACGCATCGGCATACCTGGCGTCCGCGTGACGCTGGAAGACGGTAGCTTCGCCATCACCGATGCGGATGGTCGCTATCATTTCGAGGGCGTCGTTCCGGGAACCCATGTGGTTCAGGTTTCGTCAATGACTTTACCAAAATCGGGAGAATTCATCGATTGCCATCGTGATAGCCGCTCGGCAGGCAGTGCAATATCGCGCTTTGCCATCGGCCAGGGCGGCTCGCTGGTTGTAGCCGATTTCCACGCCCGCCTTCCTGGGGGGGTGCCGACACCGGGCGCCGACGATGGCACAGAACCTGGGGACCGGCCGGAAATTTCCGGCACGCGCGATACCAAGCCAGCGCCCGCCGCCCCGACTACCGACTGGTTGGCGCTTGGCGACGGGCCCGACGGCTGGTTGACGCCCGAAATTGGCCATAACCCGCGTGCCCCCGCAATCAGGGTGGCGATCCGCCACCGCAAGGGGCAATCAATCGTCCTGCGTGTGAATGGCAAACCGGTCAGCGGGCTCAATTTCGAAGGAACGCGCGAACCGGAGAAGGGGCGATTCGCAGTCAGTCAGTGGCGCGGTGTACCGCTCGAAAATGCGCGCACCTTGCTCAGCGCCGACATCGTCAACAGCTTCGGCGAGGTCAGCAAGACGATCGAGCGGGAGGTGTTTTTCACCACCGTCCCGGCGAAAGTCGAATTGCTCCCTGAACGCTCCAATCTCGTCGCCGACGGGCGCACGCGTCCAACCATCGCAGTGCGCGTGCTGGATCGCGACGACCGCCCCTTGCGCGAAGGCGTGGCCGGCGAGTTCAGCCTCAATGCCCCGTACCAGAGCGTCGAGCAGATCAACCGCCAGCAGCTCGGGCAGCTTACCGGCCTTGCCGCCAGCTCGGCGCGTTGGGTTGTCGAGGGGAACGAGGGCATTGCGCTCATCGAACTAGCCCCGACCATGGTGAGCGGCTCGCTCAGGCTGGGTTTCCGCTTCGACGATGGCGGAATCTCGCGCGAGCAGGACCTCGAGACGTGGATCGAACCGGGCGATATCGAATGGACCGTGATCGGCCTCGCCGAAGGATCGGTCGGAGCCCGAACGGTGGCCGACAATATGGAACGCGCCGGTCGTTTCGACAGCGATCTTGGCGATGACGCGCGCTTCGCGCTCTATGCCAAGGGGCGCGTACTCGGAAAATACCTGCTCACGCTTGCCTATGACAGCGCCAAGCAGGCAGACGACCAGCGCGTGCTCGGGACGCTCGATCCCGACGCCTATTATTCGGTTTTTGGCGACGCCTCGAGCCGCCGCTTCGACGCTGCCTCGCGAGACAAGCTCTATGTCCGCGTCGAAACGGCAACCTTCTATGCACTCTATGGCGATCTCGAAACCGGGTTCGATCAGACGCGCTTGGCGCGTTATCAGCGCACCGCCACCGGAGTTAAGGGCGCAGCGCGGATCGGCCAGCTCAGCGCTCGGGGCTTCGCCGCCAAGATCGCGACCCGCTTCCGCCGTGACGAAATCCAGGGCCAGGGCATTACCGGTCCCTATCGCCTGTCGAGCCGCGCGCTGGGCGCGAACAGCGAAAAGGTGACACTGGAAATACGCGACCGGTTCCGCTCGGAGATCATCGTATCAAGCCGCGAACTGACCCGCTTCCTCGATTACGACATCGACCTGCTGTCGGGCACGATCAGCTTCAAGCAGCCGGTGCTCAGCCGCGACTTTGGCCTCAACCCGCAATTCATCGTTGTCGACTACGAGGTCGACAGGCTGGCCGATGGCGAACTCAATGCCGGCCTGCGCGCGGACTGGACCAGTGCGAACGAAGCGATCCGGATCGGCGCGACAGCGATCACCGACAAGGGTGATGGGCCGCGCACCAACATCGGTGCGATCGACCTGCGCGCACAGATCGGCGAAAAAACCGAAGTGCGTGCCGAAATTGCCGCAAGCCGCCGCGGGGGTGACACGGCAACCGGCTGGCTTGTCGAGGCACAGCACCAGACCGGGACGCTCGATGTGATCGCCTACGCGCACGCGCTCGATGCCGACTACGGTGTCGGACAGCAGAACGGCGCTGAACTAGGCCGTCGCAAAGTGGGCGCCGATACCCGCGTCATGCTGGGCGACAACCTCTCGATTCTCGGCAGTGTTTGGCAGGACGATAGCCAGACGGACAGCAGCCGACGCCGCGCAGCTCAAGTTCAATTGAACTATACCAACCGCTCGACCGACTTTCGGCTGGGCATAGCGCATTTCGGCGATCGACTGGCGGACGGCACGCGCAATACCTCCACGGTCCTAGAGGGCGGCGCCACGCAGCGGCTGTTTGATAACAAGCTTGAGCTGAGCGCCGCAACCAGCATCGCGCTCGACAAGGCGGAGTCGGTCGATCTGCCGACCCGGCACCGGTTCGCGGCCCGCTATGCTCTGACCGAAAACGTCCGCTTGGTCGGGGCCTACGAGATCGCCGACGGTGCGAACATCGAGGCACGCACGATCAAGGGCGGTTTCGAAGTGACCCCGTGGCAGGGCGCGAAAGCGGTCACCACACTGGGGCGGCAGGACATCGGCGAGAACGGGAACCGCAGCTTTGCGGCCTTCGGAATCGCTCAATCGCTTCAGATCACCCAATCGCTGGCGATCGATGCGACACTCGATGGCAATCGCACGCTAGGCGGAAGCGGACCGGTCGGAGATATCGTCAATCCGGCACAGCCGGTTGCCGGCGGCGGCCAGTTCGGCCCCGAAGGAACATTGTTCGAGGATTTCACTGCGGCCACGATGGGGCTCGCCTGGCGCAAAGATCGGTGGAGCGCCACGGCACGCGCCGAGTACCGCGATGGCGAATTCGCCAATCGCAAGGGTGTGACCATCGGTGCGATACGTCAACTCGGCGAAGGCAGTATTGTCGGATCGGGGTTCACCTGGACCTGCGCGGATGCGGAAGACGGCGCGAGCACCCAGATCATGGACGCAGCCCTCGCCCTCGCGCATCGCCCCGCCGATTCCGCACTCGCCTTCCTCGGCAAGCTCGAGTTCCGCAGCGATAAGGTTGCAGGTGGCGTTGCCGGCGAGACAGGAGCGGCCGGTCGGACGGCGTTGCAAGTGGATGGCGACGCGACATCACGCCGGGTGATTGCCAGTCTCTCGTCCAACTGGTCGCCGCGCGGCCAAGACGCCAATGGCCGCATGACCCGCCGTCACGAACTGGGGCTGTTCCTCGGAGCACGACACAATTTCGACCGGTTCGAAGGGCTGGATTATGCGGGCACCACCTTGCTTGCCGGCGTAGACGCCAAGTTCGGGATCGGCGAGCGATTTGAAATTGGCGCCCGCGGCACCGTGCGCACCGGCCTCGATGATGGGATCACCGCTTTTTCGATCGGCCCGCAGGTGGGCTTTTCGCCGGCAAAGGACGCGCTGATTACGGTCGGCTACAATATCGCCGGATTCCGCGACGAGGATTTCTCCGCGGCGCGGGAAACAGAAAAAGGGTTCTTCGCCTCCATCCGGATCAAGTTCGATGCCGACAGCTTCGGCTTCCTCGGCCTGGGCCGGTAGGAGCAGGCCGATGCAACGCCAATCGCTCAACCACGCATTAACCATGTTTCCCTATGCCGGACGCATGTCGCGCACGACCCGAATTCCGCCCGCCAAGAGCGCTCTTGCCTGGGTTCTTCGGGCGTTGCTGATGATGCTGACAATTACAATTGCCATCCCTGCGGCGGCGCAGACAACGACGACCTATTCGAATACCACGACCGGGGCGATCAACAGCTCGACGCGCTGCAGCTCGCCGCTGGTGCGCACATTCAGCGTTTCGGCCAGTTTCACGGTGTCCGATGTCGACATCGGGATCCTCGCGACGCATAGCTGGCGCGGCGACCTGCAATTCACGTTGCAGTCTCCCCAAGGCACGCGAGTGCAGCTCACCAATGGCGACACTTCGGCGGTCAGCGGCGACAATTTCAATGTCCTGCTAGACGATTCTGCGACGCAGATGGTCAATACGGACAGCGCAACGGGCAATCATTCGACCAGCGCCCCGCCCTATCAAAACACCTTCAGGCCGCGCAATCCGCTGTCCGCCTTCGCGGGCGAGAATGCGTCGGGGACCTGGCGGCTGGAGACCTGCGACCTCTATCCTTCGGCCGATAACGGGACATTCGTCAGGGCCGATCTCTTCCTGACCTCGCCACCGAGCAATTTCGCCGACATGTCGCTGACCAAGACGATCGTCAGCTCAGACCCGGTCGATGGTGGGACGGTCACTTACCGGCTGACCGTGAGTAATTCAGCGATTTCGACGCAGAGCGCAACCGGTGTATCCGTGCGCGATACGCTTCCCGCCCAGCTCGCATTCTCCTCCGCTTCAGGGAGCGGGAGCTTCAATCCGGCAACCGGCATCTGGACGCTGCCCTCGCTTGCTGCCGGGGCAAGTGCGAGTATCGATATCACCGCGACCATTTCCGCCGGCTCGGGCACCTCGATCACTAACACTGCCGAAATTGCCTCCAGCAACCAGACCGACAGCGATTCTACGCCCAACAATGGGGCAAGCGGCGAGGATGACTACGCAAGCATCAGCTTTACCGTGCAGGCCGGGCGGGCAGCGGGTATTCCGCCTGCCTTGAACTGCCCCAACGGGGCGGGCCTGTTCGACTGGGATGCCAGCTCGATCAGCTGGACTGCCGGAACCGTCAGCAACAGCTACGCGCTCGGTTCGTTCGGCAACATCGCTTTCAACCTCACCAATGACGGCGTGTACATCAACAACGCCGCCTTCGGCGGGCAGTCGCCGACGCTCCAGTCGACATTCACCGGCGGCATATCACCGGCCGAGCGCAGCCTTGGCGTGGTTGCGAACCAGTCGAACCGCAGCGGCGTGGTGACGATCACCATTGCCCTGCCCCGCGCCTTCGACGGGGTACAGTTCAGCATTTTCGACGTCGATTTCGCCAACAACCAATTCACCGATCGCGTGGTGGTCACCGGGTCGAACGGCGGCGCTTCGGTCCTCCCGACATTGACCAATGGCAATAGCAATTACGTGACGGGCAATACCGCGATCGGCGATGCAGCATCGAACAGCGACTCCGCGCGCGGCAACCTCGTGGTTACATTCGCGAGCAAGGTCGACACGATCGTCATAACCTATGGCAACCACACGACCGCTCCCGCCGATCCGGGACAGCAGGGTATTGCCCTGCACGATATCGAATTCTGTCTGCCCTTCACCACTCTGGGAGTGACCAAGCTGAGCTCGGTGATTTCCGACCCGGTCAATGGCGCGACCAATCCCAAGGCTATCCCGGGCGCGCTGATCGAGTACCTAATCTCGGTGACCAACACGGGCACCGAGCCGGCCGATAGCGACAGCGTGGTGGTGGCCGACGATACGCCCGCGGATGCGAAGATGTGCCTCGCCGATCTCGGCGGACCCGGTAGCGGTCCGGTCCTGTTTGGTGCGGGGAGCCCCGCCTCGGGCCTCAGCTACAGCTTCGCCGCGCTCGGGAATGGCACGGACGACCTTGAGTTTTCCTCCGACGACGGGGCCACCTGGACCTACGTCCCCACCGCCGATGCCGATGGCTGCGACGGCGCCGTATCGAATTTCCGGGTGCGTCCCGCGGGGGCGT
This sequence comes from Erythrobacter sp., assembly GCA_040830305.1. Taxonomy (GTDB): domain Bacteria; phylum Pseudomonadota; class Alphaproteobacteria; order Sphingomonadales; family Sphingomonadaceae; genus Qipengyuania. Next base: position 1,840 of record JBFOLW010000309.1, on the reverse strand, counting down.
TCGCAGCCGCCACAGGGTTCACCCTGCGGGTACGCTTCATCGTCGAATAACCCCCGCCAGCGGCCTCATCAAAAAAAATTCTGCGCGGCGCGGATTAAACCCCTGACCCGGTCCGTTTCTCCTTCAAGCAGGCAGTGAATGCCGCCTGCATCAAGAAGGAGAACAGCCATGAAGACGAAGACCATCCTCCCGCTGATCGCACTCGGCATTGCAAGCGCTACCAGCGCCGCTGTCCCGATGCTCTACGAAGAGCAGGTCGCACGCGCCGAGGAAGACCTGATCCTTACCCACCCGATCGCGGGCATCGAGAACAAGCTGTGGTTCGATTATCGCATCGACGTGGTCGAGGCGCAGAAAGAGCTGACCAGCGACCTGCGCCGCGCCAGCGATATCGAGGACCAGCGCGATGCGTGGTCGGAATATGCGCACGAACTGAAGCACGAACGCGAGGATTACGTCCACGACATGGCCAAGCGCGGCTATCGCCAGGGCACCGTCCATATCATCAACTGACTTTCCCAGTCCTCCCGGCGACCACTCCCGTCCCTACCCCCGGATGGTCGCCACACATGAAGGACCGGCGCTCCCTGGCGCCGGTCCTTTTTTGATTGTCGTATGAAGACGGGGATCCGGGACCGACGCAGACCCGCCCACACTCAGCGCCAGCCGCTGGCGCGCGCTTCCTGCTCGGCCATCGCGTCGAGCGCCGGGCCCTCGGCCATCTGCTGCGCGCGAGCAAGAATGTCGCCTTCGCTTATGCCGGCCATGCGATAGTCGGTTGCGGCACCATCCGAGCCTTCGCCCAGCGCCTCGAGCTTCCAGCCATCGCCATCGCGGCAGGCGATCCCGCTGCCCTCGCTACCGGTGAACGCCCGACAGAAATCGCCATCGCCATCGCGGAAACTGAGCAGGATGCGCGTGTCGGCACCCGGCTGCTGTTCGGCGACGAGCTGGCTGTCGAGCACGCCGGCCAACCGCAAATCAGCGTAACCATCGGGCGCGCCATCGCCCGGCAGGAACACCGCCAGCGCGAGCGAGGCGGCGATCGCCGGGCCGGCAATCCAGCTCCAGCGCGGCAGCGTGCGCCGTGCCTCACGCTTCTCGCGCGCGGCCGCGAAATCGACGATCTCGGCAGGCTTCGGCGCCAGCATGGCGGCCAGTGCCTCCGGGACCGGCTCTTCGGCGATCGGAGCGAAGTGCCCCGACAGCCTCGCCTTGAGCGCGCGGTGCTCCTCGACCTGGCGCTGTAATCGGGGATCGGCAGCGATCGCGGCAGCCACTTCGGCCACGCGTGCGCCGGTCAGCTCGCCATCTGCGAAGGCAGCGATGTCTTCCTGTGAGATGCTCATGCCTTCTCTCCCAGCGCTTCGAGCAGCGCATCGCGCCCGCGGACCAGCCGCGAATTGAGCGTGCCGACCGGACAGCCGACGATCTCGGCCGCTTCCTTGTAGGCATAGCCCTCGACCATCACCAGCAACACGGCTTCGCGCTGCTCTTCGGGCAAGCGCTGCATCGCGCGGTCGACCAGCGACAGTTCGACCGCCGATTCCTGCGCGCCCTCACCGCCGACCGAAAGCCCGGCCTCCTCGGCCACGAAGGTCTCGCGGCGGCGAGTGGTCGCCCGGCCTTCATCGATCCAGAGATTGCGCATGATCCGATACATCCAACTGTCGAGCCGCGTGCCCTCCTGCCACTTTTGGCGATTGGCGAGCGCGCGTTCGATACTCATCTGGCAGAGGTCGTCACCGTCGGCCGGATTGCCGCACAGGCCGACCGCGAAACGTCGCAGCCGGGGCAGCATTGCCAGCAAGTCCTGCTCGAACGATGGGTTCAGCGTCTT
>JBFOLW010000308.1:0-7872 GCA_040830305.1 Erythrobacter sp. | reverse complement strand
CCGTCGATCTCGACCGGCAGGAGCGGTGTGGGAGCGAGGATGCGGCCGATCGAAGCGGCGGCGGCGAGGACCCCTTGGCGGGATGGCTGGCGGATTTCGTCTCGGATCATTGGCGCACCTAACGCATTTCGCTAGGGGGCGCGCAAGATTCGAATTTTCACGAAAGAGGTTTACCCATGTCGACAGTCCTGGTGATTGGTGCGGGCGGCGTCAGCTCGGTCTGCGTCCACAAGATGGCGATGAACAAGGACATCTTCGGCGAGATCCATCTTGCCAGCCGCACGAAGAGCAAGTGCGACAGCATCGCCGCCAGCGTCAAGGAGCGCACCGGCGTGGACGTGGCGACCTACGAGATCGACGCGGAGGAGGTCCCCGCGATGGTAAACCTGATCAAGAAGACGCAGCCCAGCCTCGTGGTCAATCTTGCGCTGCCGTACCAGGACTTGCCGATCATGGATGCCTGTCTCGAGGCGGGCGTGTCCTATCTCGACACCGCCAATTACGAGCCCAAGGACGAGGCCAAGTTCGAATACCACTGGCAGTGGGCCTATCACGACCGGTTCAAGGATGCCGGGCTGATGGCGCTGCTCGGCTCGGGCTTCGATCCGGGCGTTACCAGCGTCTTCACCATGTGGCTCAAGAAGCACAAGCTGAAGACCATCCGTCAGCTCGACATCCTCGACTGCAACGGCGGCGATCACGGCCAGGCTTTCGCCACCAATTTCAATCCGGAAATCAACATCCGCGAAGTGACGGCACCCGCGCGGCACTGGGAAAACGGCGAATTCGTCGAAACCCCCGCGATGGGCAAGAAGGTCGAATTCGACTTCGAAGCCGTCGGCAAGAAGAACATGTACATGATGTACCACGAGGAGCTCGAGAGCCTCGCCAAGTTTAACCCCGAGATGGAGCGCGCGCGCTTCTGGATGACCTTCGGCGACGAGTACATCAAGCACCTCACCGTGCTGCAAAACGTCGGCATGACGCGGATCGACCCGGTCAAGTACCAGGGCAAGGAAATCATCCCGCTGCAGTTCCTCGCCGCGGTGCTGCCCAAGCCCGAAACGCTCGGCGAGACGACCAAGGGCAACACCAATATCGGCGTCATCGCGACCGGCGAGGCGCTCGACGGGTCGGGCGAGAAGACCTTCTACATCAACAACATCTGCAGCCATGAGGCGGCCTACGAGGAAACCGGCAACCAGGCGGTTTCCTATACCACCGGCGTCCCCGCGATGATCGGCTCGGCGATGATGGTCACCGGCAAGTGGGCGGGCGAGGGCGTGTTCAACATGGAAGAGATGGACCCCGATCCGTTCATGGACATGCTCAACGATCACGGCCTCCCGTGGCAGGTGAAGGAACTCGACGGCCCGGTCGATTTTTGACCCGAGTTCGGCAGGCGCCTAGTTTTCGGGCGATGGCAACCGCTCAGAAGACCACGCGCAAGCTCCAGCAACGCACCCTCGATACCCGCGCCGCCATCATGGCGGCGGGGGCGGACCTGTTCGCCACCAGGGGGTTTGCCGAAACGGGTGTGCGCGAGATTGCCGAGGCGGCGGGCTGCAACCAGGCGCTGGTGTCCTACCATTTCGGCGGCAAGGGCGGGCTCTACGATGCGATCCTTGCCGATGCCGTCGGCCGGGCGCAGGCCATTGCCGCCGAAGGGATGGGCGAGGCCGATCCGGTGCGCGCGCTGGTGCACACTTTCGCCCGCGCGATCGGCTCGACGCCGCATCTCGTGCCGATGCTGCTGCGCGAATACATGGCGCCCGACCGCATGCTCAATCCCGAAACCTCGCGCACGCTGCTCGGCATGATGGAACTGACCCGCGGCGTGCTCGACGCGCTTCCCGACGATGCTCCAGCCAAACAGTGGGACCCACAGATCGTGCACCTCTCGATCGTCGGCCCGCTGGTGCTCTTCCTTGTCGCCACTCCAGTGCGCGAGGCGGTGATGCGCGAGGTGGAAGGCGTCTCCACCCCCACGCTCGACCAGTTCGCCGACGGGCTCGCCGCGATCATGGAGCGCGCCCTGGAATAAATTAAACGCTTGCTTAAAATCCGGATGGGTGTATTGGCAACCTATTACAGCAATAGGGAGCGTGGTATGCGTATGACGTTGATAATGCTGGCGGGCCTTGCCGCGCTGGCGATTCCGGGAGCGGGCATGGCACAGAACAACCAGGTCGAGAGCGTCGCCGAGATCAGCGAGCCCGAGGCGCAGCGTGCGGGCGAGATCCTGCGGGAATTCGCCGCAGACTATGTCCGCGACCCGATGGCAATCGATGCGCGGTTCGGCGTCAAGCTCGGCCAGCGCTGGTGGAAGGTGGCCGTCGACCGCCAGGAAACTGCATCACGCCGCGGTCGCCTGACGGACCATAGTTTCGGGCCGCACGGGGTCGACCTGTCCGAGGGAATGCCGGACAGCCCGACATGGTATTTCGAGTTCGCCAGTCTCGACGTGCTGGAGAAGGTCGCCAGCGGCGAAATCAACGCCGGCACCGCATCGAGCCAGAGCTTCGGCAGCGACAAGGTCGGGCTCGAAATAGGCTATATGGAAGGCTTCAGGTCCACCCCGGGCGAAGTCGCCGACCTGTATATCACGATGTCGCACTTCTTCACCCGGGGCGTGCCGCAGGTGACGCGGTTCGGGCGCGCAAACGCGCTCAAGACGCATGGGGCCCAGTCCGTCTCGCTGCACCGGATGAAGGGGTTCCGGATCAGCTTTTTCAGCATCGGCGCGACCGAGGTCGCCAACGAGGCCCCGGACTTGCAGCGCGGCCAGGTGCCCAACCTGTTCGCGATCTTCCGCGGCCGCGGAACGCTGCACACCGATGGCGACCCTATCGCACTCGAGCCGGGCGTCAGCGTTTTCGTACCGCAATTCGTGAAGCACGAACTGGTCAACGACGGCACCGAACCGCTCGAGGGGATCTATGTCCTTTATGGCGACAACGCGGACTTCGCCTTCGGGACATCCTACCCGGCGTTCCAGCAGGATCTGAACGACTTCTACCGAACCTACCAATCCCGCACGAGCCCCGCCGAGGAGGACAGCCAGCGCACGTCGGGCGATTAGCGCAGCGTCGATCGTCCTTTCGGAAGCGCATCGAAGGCGCTAGGGGCGCGGGCATGGAAAGCTTCTCTTATGGAAACTAGGGCCGGCGATCCGGGCGCTTTCGCCCAATTCGATCTGAGCCGTGTCGACAGTCCCGCATTCGTGGTGGATGCGGCAAGGCTGCGCGCCAATTGCCAGGTGCTGGCCGATATCCGCGACGCGGCGGACATCAAGGTGCTGGCCGCGCTCAAGGCGTTCAGTATGTGGTCGACCGCCCCGATCATCGGCGAATATCTCGACGGCGTGTGCACCTCCGGCCTGTGGGAAGCGCGGCTGGCGAGCGAGTTCTACGATGGCGAGATCGCGACCTATTCGGCGGCCTACAAGCCCGAGGAGCTGGAAGAGGTCTGCCGCCTCTCCGACCATGTCATCTTCAATTCGCCCGGCCAGCTCGAACGCGCGGCGCTGATCCTCGAGGCGGCTCGCGCGGCGGGGCAGGATTTCGACGTCGGCCTGCGGATCAATCCGATGCACGCGACCGGCGAGGTTCCGCGCTACGATCCCTCGAGCCCCGGCAGCCGGCTGGGCTTCCCGATCGACCAGCTGACCCCCGAAATCATGGCGCAGGTCGACGGGATCCACTTCCACAATCTGTGCGAGCAGGATTTCGAGCCGCTGCACCAGACCTGGGACAAGGTGTTCGACGCGATCGAGCCGTGGTTCGGACATTTGAAATGGATCAACATGGGCGGCGGCCATCACATCACCCGCGCCGATTACCAGCGCGAGGAACTGGTCGAATTCCTCAGGGACGCGAAGGACGATACCGGCGCGGAAATCTATCTCGAACCGGGCGAGGCGGTGGCGCTCGACGCGGGCATCCTCGTCGGCACGATCCTCGATACCGGGTTCAACGAAGTGCCTGTCGCAGTCGCCGATATTTCGGCGACCTGCCACATGCCCGACGTGATCGAGGCGCCCTACCGCCCGGCGATGCTGGGCGAGAGCACCGACCGCGAGGTCCCCGAGGTGCGCATCGGCGGGCCCTCCTGCCTCGCGGGCGATGTGATCGGCGATTACCGCATCCCCGGAGGGGCGGAGATCGGCAAGCGTTTCGCCTTCCTCGACCAGGCGCATTATTCGATGGTCAAGACCAACACCTTCAACGGCGTCCAGCTGCCCAGCATTTACCTCTGGGACAGCGAGACCGACCATCTCGAGCTGGTCAGGGAATTCGGCTACGAGACCTTCCGCGACCGGCTGAGCTGAGCCTGCGGCGGGCGTTCGGAACGCCTGCCGGTTTGGTGGTTTGATAGGGTACGTGTAGACAGTGCCATGCGCGGCGATTGTGCTTGCGTTCTAGCGCATATCCCCTATGTGCGCCGCTCCGCTGCCCCAAGGGGACTCGAACCGCAAGGCAGCCTTGTCTGAAACCTAACCGTTTTGGGGGTCCCTTGAATTGCAGCATTATCCTGACGCCCGGTCCGTAGTTCGCGCCCTCGCGCCTGACGAACCCGTTATCCTGAACCGTCCGCACGCCGCGGCGCGCGCGGCCCGTTTCTTCGTCGAGAAGTTCCCGGGCAAGTCGCTCTATGCGGTGAAGGCCAATCCTTCGCCCGATCTGCTGCAGATCCTGTGGGACAACGGCGTGACGCACTACGACGTCGCCTCGATCGCCGAGGTGCGGCTTGTCCGCGCTACGCTTCCGCAAGCGGTGCTGTGCTTCATGCATCCGGTCAAGGCGCCCAGCGCGATCCGCGAAGCCTATCACACGCATGGCGTGAAGACCTTCAGCCTCGATTCGGTCGAGGAGCTGGAAAAGATCGTCGAAGCCTGCCGCGACGAAGACGGCGAGCCGGCACAGGACCTGCGCCTGTGCGTGCGGCTGCGCGTGTCGAGCGAATATTCGGAACTGAGCCTCGCCTCGAAATTCGGCTGCGACCTGACCGAGGCGCCCGAATTGCTGCAGCATGCCCGCCAGCATGCCGACTGGCTCGGCGTGTGCTTCCACGTGGGCAGCCAGGCGATGACGCCGTTTGCCTATGTCCAGGCGCTCGAGCGCGTGCGCGTCGCCATCGGCGAGGCCTCGGTGGTCATCGACATGATCGATGTCGGCGGCGGTTTCCCGTCCGTCTATCCGGGAATGGAGCCTCCGCCGCTGGAGGACTATTTCCAGATCATCCACCAGAACTTCTACAATTTGCCGATCGCCTACAACGCCGAGCTGTGGTGCGAGCCTGGCCGTGCGCTGTGCGCCGAATATTCGTCGCTGATCGTCAAGGTCGAGAAGCGCCGCGGCGAGGAACTTTACATCAATGACGGCGCTTATGGCGCGCTGTTCGATGCCGCGCATGTCGACTGGAAGTTCCCCGTCCGCGCGCTCGAAGACGACCTTATCAAGCCCGAGATGGACTTCGCCTTCTACGGCCCGACCTGCGACGATGCGGACTACATGCAGGGTCCCTTCGTGCTGCCCGAGGATATCCAGGCCGGCGATTTCATCGAGATCGGCATGCTCGGCGCCTATGGCGCGGCGATGAAGACCGATTTCAACGGCTTCGGAGCGGCCGAGCGGATCGTCGTCACCGACGAGCCGATGGCGAGCCTCTACGACGGCAGCCGCCAGCGGCCCGCGGCGGACAATGTGGTGAGCCTGCGGTAACACCGGCTCACCGCCGCTGTCTGGTCGGGCGCGTAATGTGCAGCGTACTTGAAGCCAATTCCCTTTGCTGTATTATCCCGGTAATACACAAAGGGAGATCATCATGCCTTTCCGTGTGCTGATAGCCGCCCTGGCGGCCGCATTTGCTTCACCCGCGCTGGCCCAGGGTCCCGAGGCCGAGCCCGATCCCGCGCCGGTCCAGGTGATGGTCCTGGGGATGTACCATTTCGCCAATCCCGACCGCGACGTGGTAAATATCGAAGTCGACGACGTTCTCGCGCCGCGGAGACAGGGCGAGATCGGCGTGCTGGTAGACACGCTGGCCGAATGGCGCCCGACGCGCATCGCGGTCGAGAACATGGCGGAGGCACCTGCGCTCGAGATGGCCGACTTCGACCGGACCGAGGAACTGCTCGAGACCACGCGCAACGAGAGTATCCAGATCGGTTATCGGCTGGCGCGCCAGCTCGGCCACGAAGCGGTCTACGGCTATGACGAGCAGCCGGGCGAGGGCGAACCCGACTATTTCCCGATGGGCAAGGTGCAGGCCTTCGCCGCCGAGAATGGCGGGCAGGACCTGCTCGCCAGCCTCTTTGCCGAGGTCCAGGCCATGGCGGCGGAAGAGCAGGCAAGGCTGCCCCAGCAATCGATCGCCGAATCGCTGCTGACGCATAACGACCCCGACCGCGTGGGTGCGATGCACGACCGGCTCTATTATTCGCTGCTCAGGATCGGCGATGGCGATGCGCAGCCAGGCGCCGAGCTCAATGCCTACTGGTACATGCGCAACGCCAAGATGTTCGCCAAGATCGACATGATCGCCCAGCCGGGCGACCGCGTGCTGGTGCTCGCCGGGAGCGGCCATGCGACCTGGCTGCGGCACTTCGTGCGCCGTATGCCGGGTTACGAGCTGGTCGAAGCCCTGCCCTACGTCGAACAGGCGGCGGCCCGGTAAGGGCGCCGACGACGCTCTCGGCCTTGCGCGTCAGCCGTACTGCGCGCGGTGAGCGTCGAGAACCGGCTTCACCCGGCCCAGCGCCTCGCCGATCAGGTCGGGCAGCATCTTTGCGTCTAAGTCGAGTACGGCGTTGTGCGCGGCAGCGATGCGGCGCGCTTCGGCCCAGTCGACCCCGAGGCCGATCGCCCATTCGCGGAACTCGTCGGCCGCGCCTGCGCGCTTTTCGAGCGCCTTTTCGAGCGTCGGGTGGAAACCGAACCGGCCGGTGAAAGGCAGCAGCGACAATGGGAAACCCTTGCGCAGGAAGACGAAGGTATCGTCGACATGGACAGTCCCGCTCGCGCGGTGAAGCGCGAGGACCGAGGAGAAATGCACGCTCTCGTCATCGGCGACCAGCGGCACGCCGCGCGGGATCGAGAAGGCGAAATCCTCCGCATAGAGCTGCATCAGTGCGTCATCCTCGCAGCGCAGCTCCTCCCAGCCGAGGTCAGGGGCAATCTCGAGATGGCGCGCGGTTCCGTAATGCTTGGCGTGCGGGAAGGCCTCGTGCATCCATTCGCAATGGACGGTGTGGAAGGGATGCAGGTTGAGCACCGCCTCGACCCTGGCACCCCCGTCGGTCAGCACATCGACCTGCGCGCGGATGGCGTCGGGCAGCGCATAGCTGTCGAGGAAGACGAAGTTGCCGCTGGCGAGCCGCACCAGCGCACATTGCGTCCCGACATCGAAGAAGCCCCCGATCCGGAAGCTTCCGCGGACGGTCCAGAAGCCGTCGCCCAGATCGACGAAGGTGTCGCTCATTCGAAGCCCACGAACCGCGCGGCCTCGGCCACGGGCTTGCGCTCGCTGACCACCGCATTGGCGGGAAAGCTCTCGTCGGGCCAGCCCATCGCGACCGCCTTCATGATCACCTGGTCGTCGGGAATGCCTGCGTGCTCGCGCACCACCGGGCTCTGCATGATGCCCTGCGAATTGATCACGCAGCCGAGGCCGCGCGACCACGCGGCGTTGACCAGCGCGGTGGTCACCGCGCCGCAGTCGAACGGCGTGTCGTCGCTGCCCGAGAGTTCCTTGTCGTAGGCGACGATCACGCACACCGGCGCATCGAACTGGCGGAAGCCGCGCAGCACCCAGTCCTGCCGCCGGTCCTTGTCGTCGCGCTCGATCCCCATCGCACCGAACAATTGCTTG
>JBFOLW010000307.1:0-10457 GCA_040830305.1 Erythrobacter sp. | reverse complement strand
TGTGCGCCCCCAACCCTTGTTTTGCTTGGTCATGTTCAGTCCCTTTCGAGCACCGGCGTATCGATATCGATCACGCGCGCTTGGGCAGCTCGCCGTTCCCCCGGGGCATCCTGCCAGTTGATGTGCTACACGATAGACGAATGGCGATGAACCCGGATTGAATGTCCGGATTCACATTTGATCGGTTTTCGAGTGGCTTAGCGAACGAGGCCAAGCGCCTCGTAGGTCGCGTCTAGCGTCGGTCGGCCCAGCTCGCGGGCCTGCGAGGCCCCGCGCGCCAGGATCGCATCGAGCGCTTCGCGGTCGTTGAGCAGCTCTTTCAGCCGTGTCGAGATCGGGCGGACTGTCTCGACCAGCAACTCGCCCAGCGCAGGTTTGAACTTGCCGAAGCCCTCGCCGCCGAATTCGCCAAGAATGCTCTCGACGCTGCGTTCGGAAAGAGCGGCATAGATGGTCACGAGATTGAGTGCCTCCGGCCGGTCCTCGAGACCCGCGGCCTCGCTCGGCAGAGGTTCGGGATCGGTCTTGGCCTTCTTGATCTTCTTCATCACCGTGTCGGCGTCGTCGACCAGTTCGATCCGGCTCATCTCCGACGGATCCGACTTGCTCATCTTCTTCGATCCGTCGCGCAGGCTCATGATTCGCGCGGCCTGCGGCGGGCTGATCGGTTCGGGCAGGGTGAAGACGGGCGCATCATCCGAAGCGAAGTCGTTGTTGAACTTCTGCGCGATGTCGCGCGCGAGTTCGAGATGCTGTTTCTGGTCCTCGCCAACGGGGACATGGGTTGCCTGGTACAGCAGCACGTCGGCGGCCTGCAGCACCGGATAGGTGAACAGCGCCACGCTCGCGCCTTCGCGGTTCTTGCCGCTCTTGTCCTTGAACTGCGTCATCCGGTTCAGCCAGCCCATGCGCGCCGTACCGTTGAGCAGCCATTGCAGTTCGGCATGCTGCGGCACCTGCGCCTGATTGAACAACACGCTCTTCTGCGCATCAATGCCGCAGGCGACCAGTGCCGCCGCCATCTCCAGCGTGGCGCGTTTGAGCTCGGCCGGATCGTGCGGCATCGAGATCGCGTGCAGGTCGGCGAGGAAGAACAGGCATTGCTGGCCATCCTCCATCGCGTCCTGCATCCGCACCCAATTGCGGATCGCCCCGAGGTAATTGCCGAGGTGGAGATTGCCGGTGGGCTGGATGCCGGAAACTACGCGCATGGGATCAGGGATTTCTCTTCTTGGTCAGGGCAGCGATGCGCTGCCGGTCGATGGCGCCGACCGCGAAGGCGACGCCGAAATAGACGATGGCCGAACAGCCGACGAGCACGGCCAGCGCGGCAAGACGCGCGAACAGGCCGGCGGCGTACCAGCCGGTTAGCAAATCGCGCGCGTAGAACAAGGCGAGGCCCATTGCCGCGGCGGCGACCAATTGCCGGCCGATCCGCAGCATAAGAGCGCCGGGCACGGCATAGAAACCGCGCTTCACCAGAACCAAGTACAGGAACACGACATTGATCCACGCACCGATCACGCTGGCATAGGCGACGCCGATCACCCCGAAGTGCTGCAAGAACGCCAGATTGAAAGCGACGAAAACGGCAAGCGAGATGAAGGCGGCGATCACCGGTGTCCTGGTGTCCGCACGGGCATAGAAATTGGGCACCAGCACCTTGACCAGCACATAGGCAGGCAGTCCGAGAACCAGCGCCGCAAGAACCTCGCCGGCGATCGCCGCGTCTTCGACGCTGAAGCGGCCGCCCTGGAAGATCATGGTCACGAACGGTACCGCGCAGATGGCGAGCGCGACCGCAGCGGGAATGGTCAGCAGCATCGACAATTCGATCGCATCGGACTGGATGCGGTCGGCGCCTTCCTTGTTGTCGCCGCCGACGAACCTGGAAAGGGTCGGCAGGATCGCGGTCGACAGTGCGATGCCGATAATGCCCAGCGGCAGCTGGTTCAGCCGGTCGGCATAATTCATGTAGCTGACCGACCCTTCCGCCAGCTGGTTGAGGAAGTAGAGCTGGACCAGCGTGTTGATCTGGTAGGCGCCGCCGCCGATCGCTGCAGGCAGCGCGATAATCGACAAGCGTTTTACCTCGGGCGTGATGCGCGGCCACAGGACGCGCGGGCGAAATCCCTCCACACGGGTCCAGTAATACAGCCAAGCGAGTTGCAGCCCGCCCGCGCCGGTGACCGTCCACGCCACGGTATAGGCTACGCGCTCGACGCTCCAGCCCAGCGTCCCGATAGCGTAATCGCCTGCGAGGAGCGCGCCGATCAACACGAGGTTGAGGATGATCGGGAAACTTGCCCCGGGCGCGAACCTGCTGACCGAATTGAGCATGCCGGTGAACAGCGTCACCAGGCTCACCAGCAGGATGTAGGGGAACATGATCCGCGCGAAATCCACCGCCATGGAAAACTCGCCCGGATCGACCGGTTTCTCCGACAGCAGCCAGATAACCCCCGGCGTCGCCAGCATCATCACCGCGCACAGCGCGATGAGCACCGGCAGGAAGACGCTCAGCACATCGTCGGAAAAGCTGCGCGCATCCTCGATTCCGCCTTCCCCGTGCAGGCGTTTGGAGAACATCGGCACGAAGGCGGCCGAAAACGCGCCTTCCGCGAACAGCCGGCGGAAGACGTTGGGGATGATGAAGGCCTGAAACCAGGCGTCGGTCACCGCATTGGCGCCGAGGACGCGCGAGAAGATCATCTCGCGCGCCATCCCGGCGACGCGGCTGACCATGGTCAGCCCGCCGATCGTGCCGACGTGCTTGAGCAGGCTCACCTGTCAGAGCCCCTGTCGCAAGTCAGCGGCTCAGGCGTCGCCGGCGGGCGGAGTGGCGCCCTTGGCCTGCTGCTCCTGCGCGCGGGCGGCGAGCTGCTGCTGGTAGAGCGCGCCGAAATCCATCGGATCGAGCATCAGCGGCGGGAAGCCTGCATCGCGGCTGGCGTCGGCGATGACACGGCGTGCGAAGGGGAACAGGATGCGGGGAGCTTCGGCGAAGAGGAATGCGTGCGCATGCTCGTCGGGCAGGTTCCGCATGCCCATCAGCCCGCAATAGTCGAGATCGATGAGATAGAGGTTGCCCTTGCTGGTCTTGGCCGTGGCGGTAACCTTCAGCGTCACTTCGTGGACTTCGTCGGAAACCTTGTCCGCGGCGATGTTGACCTGCACGTCGAGCTGCGGCTGCTCGTTCCACTGGTAGCATTGCGGGGCATTGGGGTTCTCGACCGAAAGGTCCTTGATGTATTGCGAGATCACGCCTGCGCTGGGCTGGTTGTCGGCACCATTGGCACCGGCAGCGGGATCCATGTTGAGATCGGTGAGAACGTCGCCTTCGTCGGCCATGTGCTATCGCTTTCCAACTATCAGAATGGGTGTCCCCGCGACCCGCCATCGGCCGCGTCGGACTTTCGGTGCGCGCGCCTAGCACTGTCGGGCGCGGGTAGCAATGTAGGGGGACGGCATGGAGGATGCGAGCTGTCGCCAAGCGCCAGCCGGTTCACCGCAGGCCCATTGTCGGTTTGTAATTCATTCCTATCTAGGGCAGGAAAGATGTTGGACTGCAGGGGCGCGTTTGCCCTTCGCATACGAAGCAGGGAAGCAGGTTACCTCAGTGATCACCGAGATCGTCATTCTCGCCATGCTCGCCGCCTTCTTGGGGCTGCGGCTCTATTCTGTGCTCGGTCGCCGCTCCGAGCACGAGGAAGAGGTGATCCCGCACCGGTTCGAACGAAGCGAGGCCCCGCAAGACGGCGATACTTCCCCGCGCCCCGTTCGCCAGCCGGTCGTACTTCGCGCAGGAGACAATCCGGCACCTGCCAACGAGGCGGGTGTGCGCGCCATTGCGACTGCCTCCCCGGGTTTCGACCTCTTGGGCTTCCTCGAAGGGGCCAAGGGCGCATACGGCATGATCCTCGAAGCCTTCTGGAATGGCGACAAGGAGACGCTGCGCGAGCTGACCGATGACGATGTCTACGAGAGCTTCGCGGGCGCCATCGATGCACGCGAGGCGGCCGGTGAGACGCTCGACAATCGCCTCATCCGGATCGAAGACGCGACCGTGCACTCGGCCGAGCTCGACGGGCGCACCGCGCGGATCGCAGTGCTTTTCGTTGCCGATATCGCGGCCGTCACGCGCGATGTCGAAGGAAATGTCGTCGCCGGGTCGCTGGACGATGCGGTCGAAAGCCGCGACGTGTGGACCTTCAGCCGCAATGTCGATGCGGTCGATCCCAACTGGGTGCTGGACGAGACCGACGAGGGCTGACGCCCCTGCTGCATCCGGGGAGGGGATTATGCGCAAGCTGATGGTGGTAACGGCGATGCTGGCACTGGCCGGCTGTGTGCGCATGGTGCCTGACACGCAGCCACCGCAACCCGTTGCGCCACCACCGCCCGGTACCGTCTCCAGCGCATCCTTCGCACCGATTTCGCGCGGCGAGAGCGTCGAGTCGCTGGGGCTGGCACCCGACGATGCCGGAACAGCGCTCGTCTCCTTCATCGAATCCTGTCCGTCGATCCTCAAGCGCGACGATGCGAGCGGCCTGACCTTTGCCGAAGACTGGCGTCCCGCCTGCGAGGCGGCGGCAGCATGGCCGGTCTCCGACGCGCGACGGTTCTTCGCAAGCTACTTCGAAACCGTGCGGGTCGGAGACGGCGCAGCCTTCGCCACCGGCTATTTCGAACCCGAGATCCGCGGCAGCCGGACCCGTTCGCCGGGTTACGACGTGCCCATCTATTCCGTCCCGCCCGAACTCACGCGTGCCTGGCCCGCCGACATGCCCGAGAGCGAGCGCGAGGGCCGCCCGCCGCTGGGGCGCTATGACGACAACGGCGAATTCGTCCTGTTCTACGAGCGCACCGAGATCGAGCTTGGCGCGCTGGCCAATCGCGGGCTCGAAATTGCCTGGGCAGCCGATCCGGTCGAGTTCTTCTTCCTCCAGATTCAGGGCTCGGGGCTGCTGCGCCTGCCCGACGGGTCGCTAATGCGGATCGGTTATGCCGCGCAGAACGGCCGTGAATATGTCGGGATAGGACGCGTCATGCGCGAGCGGGGCCTGATCGGCGATGGGACGCCCTACGCCACCTCGATGCAAGGCATCATGGCGTTCATCCGCGACAATCCCGCCGAAGGCCGCGACATCATGCGGCTCAACAAGAGCTGGATTTTCTTCCGCGAACTGGATTCCGACGGGCCGCTCGGCTCGATCGGTGTCCCTGTGCGGCGCGAGGCGTCGGTCGCGGTCGACCCCAAATTCGTGCCCTATGGCGCACCGGTCTTCCTCGACATGGACAGCGACGTCGCCGACGGCCTGTGGATCGCTCAGGATACGGGCGGCGCAATCAAGGGCGCCAACCGGTTCGACACCTTCTGGGGCAACGGCGCAGAAGCGCGCGAGATTGCCGGGAGCATGAGCTCGCGGGGACAGGCACTGGTGCTGTTGCCTCGCGGTACGCTCGAGCGCCTCGAAGCGCAGCGATGAGCGCTCCGCGCGGTCTCTCGGCGGCAGAAAGCGAGGCCTGGGAAAAGCTGGCAGCCACGGTGGTGCCGCTGCATCCGCGCAAACCGACCCCGCCACGTGCGGCGCGGATGGCGAAGGCGCCCGCGCCTCCCGCACCGGCCAAACCGGTTGCCATGCCGAAGATCCCAAAACCCGCTCACACATCCCCGCCGTCATCATCGCCGCAGCCTCGTCAGGACGGCGGACTCGACTCGCATTGGGACCGGCGGCTCAAGGCGGGCGCACTCCAGCCCGAACTGACGCTCGACCTGCACGGGCACAATCTCGATGCCGCCTACGACCGGCTGATGAGCGGCGTGGCGCAGGCGCGGGCGATGGGTGTGCGTACGATTCTTCTGGTAACCGGCAAGCCCCGACCCGTGGCGGCGGCAGATCGCGGGTCACGACGCGGGGCTATCCGCGCCAAGGTGCTCGACTGGCTGGCGGCGTCGAGCCATCACGCGGCCATCGCCGCCGTCCGCCGTGCGCACCAGAAGCACGGCGGGGACGGGGCGCTCTACATCGTACTCAAGCGCGAACGCTGACTATGCCGCAGGCGGTCCGGGTCCGGGCCCGAACGCGCAGGCGAAACGCCCCCTATTTCCTGCAAGCGAGAGGATGGGCGCCTGGATAGGCCCATCGGCAACAAAAAAGCCCCCGGCGCGAAGCCGGGGGCCCTCGGTGGACGACCAGCCTGGCCGTCTGGTCTTCAATTGTTATACTTTTCGTACCGAATGTCAAAACGGTCCGCATCCATGACCTTGGTCCAGGCGGCCACGAAATCGTCGACGAACTTCTGTTCGTTGCCGTTCTCCGCATAGACTTCGGCCACGGCGCGCAGCTGCGAATTCGAGCCAAACACGAGGTCGGTGCGCGTTGCGTGCCATTTGACGTCGCCCTTGAGGCGGCATTTTCCGACAAATTCTTCGTCGCCGCTCTCGTCGACGACTTCCCACACCGTGCCCATTTCGAGCAGGTTGGTGAAAAAGTCGTTCGACAGCACACCGGGCCTATCGGTCAGGACGCCGATGTCGCTGCCATGGGCCGCATGCTTGCTGACCGCTCCCAGCGCACGCATGCCGCCGACCAATACGGTCATCTCGGGCATGGACAGGCCGAGCAGGTGGGCCCGGTCGACCAGCATGTCCTCGGTCTTCACGCTCGCCTTGGTCTTCAGATAGTTGCGGAACCCGTCGGCGAAGGGTTCGAGCGGCTCCCAGCTCTCGGCATCGAACTGGTCTTCGCTGGCATCGCCGCGCCCGGTCGTGACATCGACGCTGACATCGAAGCCGCCATCCTTGGCTGCCTTCTCGATCGCCGCCGCTCCCCCGAGGACGATGGCATCCGCCATCGAGATGTCGCCGCGAAGCGCGTCGAGCTTGGCAAGTACCTTGCCCAGTTCCTCGGGGTCGTTGACCGCCCAATTCTTCAGCGCGTCGAAGCGGATATGTGCGCCATTGGCACCGCCGCGATGGTCCGAATTGCGATAGGTCGAAGCCGAGGCCCAGGCTGCCTTCACCAATTCGCTGACCAAAAGGCCGCTATCGAGAACCGCCTTCTTGAAATCCGCGACCGCGCTGTCCGACGGTTTGCGCCCTGCAGGGATCGGGTCCTGCCAGATCAGGTCCTCATCGGGCACTTCGGGGCCGAGGTAACGGACCTTGGGACCCATGTCGCGGTGGCACAGCTTGAACCATGCGCGGGCGAAGGCATCGTCGAGCGCTGCCTGATCGTCGCGGAAACGTTCGGAAATCTTGCGATATTCCGGATCGCGCTTCAGCGCCATGTCGGCGGTGGTCATCATGGTAGGGACCTTCTTGGACGGGTCGCGCGCGTCGGGCGCCATATCCTCGGGGTCCGGATTGACCGGCTGCCACTGGTTTGCGCCGGCAGGCGACTGAACCAGTTCGTAATCGTATTTGAACAGCAGGCGGAAGTAGTCGCCGCCCCACTGCGTCGGGTTCGGGGTCCACGCGCCTTCGATGCCGGAGGTGGTGATGTGTCCCTTGCCGATTTCATCGGGGTCGGTCAGCCAGCCGAAGCCCATGTGGTGCAGGTTTTCCCCTTCGGGTGCGCGACCGAAGGAATCGGCCGGCTTGGCGCCATGCGCCTTGCCGAAAGCGTGACCGCCTGCGGTCAGCGCTACGGTTTCCTCGTCGTTCATGGCCATCCGGGCGAAGGTTTCGCGCATGTCGCGCGCCATGCCCTCGGCATCGTGCGGATTGCCGCCGGGACCTTCGGGATTGACGTAGATCAGGCCCATCTGGATCGCCGCGAGCGGGTTCTCGAGCGCCTTGCCCTCATCGGGGATGATGCGGGTTTCGGCCCCGGTATCGACCCATTGTTCCTCGGTGCCCCAGTAAACCAGCTCGGGCTCGAACACGTCCCTGCGCCCGCCGCCGAAGCCGAACACCGGGCCGCCCATCGATTCGATCGCGACATTGCCGGTGAAGATGAACAGGTCGGCCCAGCTGATGTGCTTGCCGTATTTCTGCTTGATCGGCCACAGCAGCCGTCGCGCCTTGTCGAGATTGCCGTTGTCGGGCCAGCTGTTCAGCGGGGCGAAGCGCTGCTGTCCGCTGCCTGCACCGCCACGCCCATCCCCGGTGCGATAGGTTCCGGCGGCGTGCCACGCCATGCGGATGAAGAAGGGGCCATAGTGGCCATAATCGGCCGGCCACCAATCCTGGCTGTCGGTCATCAGCGCGGTCAAATCGTCCTTCAGCGCCTGATAGTCGAGTGCGTTGAAAGCTTCGCAATAGTCGAAATCCTCGCCCATCGGATCGGCATTTCGGCCGCCGGTCTGGAGAATTTCGAGCTGCAGCTGGTCGGGCCACCAGTCGCGGTTCGTGCGGCCAAGCAGGTCGCGCGTTCCGGCATCACCATGAAAGGGGCAGCCGCTCATTTCACCGGTTTTGGCATCCATCGTTCTCTCTCCACTCCTAAGACTCGCAAAAAGGCGTCGGCGACAGGGATGCGCCTTTGTCGGTAATCCGTCCAATCGATTAAATGCGTCGAATTGATTGTTTGAAGCGATAATGCGGCAGGCCGTGCTCCTGATGCGAAAAGCGCCGCCATCCCGTTGGAATGACGGCGCTTTCAAGACGATTGCTTCCCCGGTTCACGCGGCCTGCGCGATATCCTCGGCCGGCTCGGTACGGATCAGGTAGTCGAAGGCGGAAAGGCCTGCCTTCGAGCCTTCGCCCATGGCTACCACGATCTGCTTGTAGGGCACATCGGTCACATCGCCCGCGCCGAACACGCCGGGCAGGTTGGTGCGGCCTTCTTCATCGGTGACGATCTCGCCGAATTTGGTCAGCTCGAGACCCGAGCCCTGCAGCCATTCGGTGTTGGGCACGAGGCCGATCTGGACGAATACGCCCTCCAGCTCAATCCGGCGTTCCTCGCCCGATATGCGGTCCTTCAGCACCAGCCCGTCGACCTTGCCGTCGCTGCCGGTGATCTCGGTCGTCTGGCCGCTGGTGACGATCTCGACATTGGCCATCGAGCGCAGCTTCTTCTGCAGCACTTCGTCGGCACGCAGCTTGTCGTCATATTCGATCAGCGTGACATGGCCGACGATCTTGGCGAGATCGATCGCCGCCTCGACGCCCGAATTGCCGCCGCCGATCACCGCGATCCGCTTGCCCTTGAACAGCGGACCATCGCAGTGCGGGCAATAGGCGACACCCTTGTTGCGATACTCAGCCTCGCCGGGAACGCCCAGATTGCGCCAGCGTGCGCCGGTGGCAAGGATCAGGCTGCGGGCCTTGAGGCTCGCCCCATTGCCGAGCTCGACTGTGTGCAGGCCGCCCTCTTCCCTCGCTGGGACCAGCTTGACCGCCTTGGCGAGATCTATCAGGTCGATATCGTATTCGCCGACATGGCGCTTGAGCTCGCCCGCAAGCTTGGGGCCTTCGGTATAAGTCGTGCCGGGCAGGTTCTCGATGCCCAGCGTATCGTGGAGCTGCCCGCCGAAGCGCTCGGCAGCGATGCCGGTGCGAAAGCCCTTGCGCGCGGTGTAGATGGCGGTCGCGGCACCTGCCGGGCCGCCACCGACCACCAGCACTTCGAACGGATCCTTCGCCGACAGCTTTTCCGCCGCCTTTGCCTCGCTGCCCGTATCGAGCCAGGCGAGGATTTCGGGCAGTTCCATCTTGCCGTTGTAGAACGGTTCGCCGTTGAGGAAGGTGGCGGGCACTGCCATCACCTCGCGTGCATCGACCTCGTCCTGGAAAGTGCCGCCCTCGATCAGCGTAGCGGTGATGCGCGGGTTTTCGAGCGCCATCAGCGTCAGCGCCTGCACCACGTCGGGGCAGTTGTGGCAGCTGAGCGAGAAATACATCTCGAAATTGAAATCGCCCTCGAGGCCGCGGACCTGTTCGAGCAGGTCGGCATCGACCTTGGGCGGATGGCCGCCGGCCCACAGCAGCGCCAGCACCAGCGAGGTAAACTCGTGCCCCATCGGCAGGCCGGCGAAGCGCACCCACTTTTCCGCATCGCTGGCGCGGCGGATAACGAAGCTGGGCTTGCGCGCGTCGGTGCCGTCGAACTGCGCGCTGACTAGGTCATGCAGCGCGGCAATCTCTTCGAGCAGCTCGCGGGTCTGCACGCTCTTGGCATCATCGCCGAGCGAGGCGACCAGTTCGACCGGTTCGCGCAGATTGGCGAGATAGGTCTTCAACTGCTGGGTCATCGTTGCATCGAGCATGGGCGGACTCCGGGCGTCGGGTGGGACGGTGTTCGAAATTTCGGGAGAGAGGAAAAGGCCCGGGGCGGGGGGGGAGGGAGATGCCCCGGGCCTTCCAGCGACCCGAGTCTTGGCTCGGGGGGATGTACGGGCGCCGCTACAGCGCCCGATCTGTAGCCGGGATGAACGGCTTAGATCTTGCCGACGAGGTCGAGCGAGGGAGCCAGCGTGTCGTTGCCTTCTTCCCAGGCTGCCGGGCA
>JBFOLW010000306.1:0-6449 GCA_040830305.1 Erythrobacter sp. | reverse complement strand
ATCTCGTGCAGCTCCTTGACGCCCCCAAGGCGGGCCATGACCGCAGGCGTGTTGAGGACGCGGTCCTGTTCGGCGGCGTCCCCCTCCTCGATGGTCCGCAGGATCAGCCGATCGGTTTCGGCGACGATGTCAGCCACGCGCGGCCTCGCGCTCGGCGCGACCGAGCGAATAGACGATGATGGTAGGGTAGTCAGCGTCGAATTCGGCGTTGGCGAAATCGAGATCTTCGCGGCGCTGCATGCCGAGCCTTTCCATCAGCCCCCAGCTCGCCGCGTTTCGCGCGACCGTGAGCGCGATTACCTCGTCGGCCCCGAAGCGTTCGAAGGCAACGTCGAGCGAGGCTTTCGCCGCCTCCTTCGCATAGCCCTTGCCCCAGGCATCTTCGCGCAGGCGCCAGCCGATCTCCATCATTCCGATCGGTCCGCCTTCCTGGTTCGAACGCTTCAGCCCGCAGAAGCCGAGGATAGCCCCGTCGTCCTTGCGTTCGACGCACCAGAAAGTGTGACCATGCTCGCGTTGGTAGGACAGCAGACGTTCCTGCGCGGCCCGCCGTTTGTCATCGCCGAGGACGCCGCCCAGCCAGCGCATGACCGACGGCGTATTGGTGGCGTCCCAGAATTGCCGCCAGTCGTGCTCGCACCAGTCGCGCAGGATCAGCCGGTCGGTCTCGATCCTGAAATTAGCCATTTAGCAGCAGCGCAGCGCGTGGCGCGTGATAGGTAAGCACGCCCGAACAGCCCGCGCGCTTGAAGGCGACAAGCTTTTCCATCAGCAGCGCATCGCGGTCACCCACTCCCGCCGCAGCCCCTGCCTCGATCAGCGCATATTCGCCGCTCACCTGGTAGGCGAAGACGGGCACGCCGAATTGCTGCTTCGCGCGCCAGATCACGTCGAGATAGGCCAGTCCCGGCTTGACCATCACGCTGTCGGCGCCCTCGGCGATATCGAGTGCGATTTCGCGCAGCGCCTCGTCGCCATTGGCGGGGTCCATCTGGTAGCTCTTCTTGTCGCCCCTGAGCAGGCCTCCAGAGCCGACTGCATCGCGGAACGGCCCGTAGAACGCAGACGCATATTTGGCCGAATAGGCCATGATCTGGACATTGGGATGGTGGTTCATCTCCAGCGCCATCCGGATCGCCTTCACGCGCCCGTCCATCATGTCCGAAGGCGCAATGATATCCGCGCCCGCATCGGCCTGGTTGACAGCCTGATCGACCAGCACCGCGACCGTGTCGTCGTTGACGACATAGCCGCTATCGTCGAGCAGCCCGTCCTGCCCATGGCTGGTGTAGGGATCGAGCGCGACATCGGTGAGGATGCCGATATTGGTGCCACATGCGTCGCGCACCGCCTTGATTGCGCGGCACATCAGATTGTCGGGATTGAGCGCCTCGGCACCATCGTCGCTGCGTTTGCCGGCTTGCGTATTGGGGAACAGCGCGATGCAGGGAATGCCCAGCTCGACCGCTTCCTTCGCGCGCTGGGCGATGCCGTCGACCGACCAGCGCGAGACGCCAGGCAGGCTTGCAACCGGCTCCTCGACACCCGAGCCATCGGTAACGAACAGCGGCCAGATCAGGTCTGCCGGGGTGAGCACCGTTTCGCGGTGCATGGTGCGGCTCCACGCACTTGCACGGGTGCGGCGCAGGCGGGTTGCGGGGTAGCTTGCATTGCTCATGGCGCCGCTCTGCCGCAAGCGCGCGCTTGGTGCAATCTCAGCTCATGCCGGGAGAGGCGAGCTTGTCGATCTCGCGGACCGGCTCCTGTGCCGCGACCTCTGCAGCGGTCTTCTGCAATTCGACCAGCGCGGCACCGGGCTCCACCGTCTTGATCCGTGCCAGCGCCTCGCGGAAACGCCTCAGGTCGGCGCCGGCAAGCTGCGAACGCGTCACATACTTGACGGTCGCCGGATCGATGGCCCGTCCGTTGCGATACATCTCGTAATGGAGGTGCGGGCCGGTCGAGAGACCGGTCGACCCGACATAGCCGATGACTTGTCCTCGCCGGACGCTCTGGCCGGGATTCACGGCCATCCGGCTCATGTGGCAATAGCGTGTCTCGAGTCCCCCGTCGTGGCGTAGCCGGACGGCGTTGCCGCAGCCGCCCATCCGACCGGCACCGGTGACCCGGCCATCGGTTACGGCAACGATCGGCGTCCCGTGGCGCGCCTTGAAATCGAGTCCCGAATGCATCCGCCGGTAGCCGAGGATTGGGTGGCGCCGCATGCCGTAGCCCGACGTGGTCCTGCCGGGTACGGGCGCCATCAAGCCACCGCGCTGCTCGCCGACGCCGGAGGCTTCGTAGAACTCGCCGTCCTCGCCCCAGCGCATCAGCTGGACGCGCGGCGCCTCATCGCGCTCGAGCCCGGCATAGAGCAATTGCCCGGCCTGCCGTTCACCCGTCGCGGCGCGACGATGGGCAACGACGAAATCGAACGTATCGCCAGCGCGCACGTCGCGATCGAGATTCACATACTGCCCGAGCGTCTTGAGATAGGACTGGACCGCGCTGGCGGGGGCGCCGGCAGCGCGTGCCGAGCGATAGAGGCTGCTGCCGACGGTTCCGCGAATGCGCAGCGGAGTGTCATCGACCCGGATGACCTTCTTGGTCAACGACAGGCCGGCTGCGGCGTCGAAACGCCCGATCTCGAGCTCGAGATCGAAACGTGCCCGAAATCCAATTGCTTCGAGCGGACGCGGTTCGCCCGGTGCAGGTCGCCTGCCAAGGGTTATGTCGAATTTCGTCCCCGGCTCGAGGTCCGCCAACGGTACTGCTGCTCCGACAAGCTCGACCACCCGCAGGCTGTCCTCGCTTCCGATACCGACACGGCGCAGCATGCGCTCGAATCCGTCGCCACGTGCGAGCGTCGCTACCGTCTGGATCTGCGGCCGCTCCGGGGCGGCGACGAGCGGTTCGACCAGCGCAGTCGCACCCATGTGGCGGCCACTGTCTGCCCCGAGTGCCAGCGGGAGAATCATCTGGCTGCGATACTCATCGCGCACAGCATCATCGACATGTGCCGGTGGCGCCGCCTCAAGCGGGGCAAAGCTCGGCCAGAAGGCCAGCGCCGTTGCAGTCAGGCCGATGAAGGTGCCCAGCCCGCGCAGCCAGCGCTTGCTGCCGATTTCGCTGCCGAGGTCGGGCGCGAGGTCGAGCGTTGCAAGCTGACCCGAAAGCTGGTCGCGCAGGATTGCCCAGGAAGGCCACCGCTTGGTTGGGGAATGCAGGATCTGGTCATGCGCCAGCGCGACCGCAGCCCGGCCGCGACCGCCGGTCACGATGGGCTGTGCAGCATCCTGTGTGTCCGTGTGGGACGTATACACGTCGTGTCCCTTCCGATTGACCGCACCGGCGCTATTGGGTGCGGTCCGACCCTCGTCATGGGTCCTCTGCCCGCATTGCCTGCCAAAACAAAGTAAAGACCACCTTAATCTGCGGCCATCCGAGTCCGGATTGCGGCGAATCGAGTCGCGCGTACGCCGGGTGGTTGCGCGCGGCCCTTCGCGCTGCCACCTAGGGGGGGTGCAGGGTAGCGCGATCAAGGCGGTCCTCGGGCCCACGAACACCGGCAAGACGCATCTCGCGATCGAGCGTATGACAGCGCATTCGAGCGGCTGCATGGGCTTCCCGCTGCGATTGCTCGCACGCGAAGTCTATGATCGGGTCCGCGCGATCAAAGGCGACGGGGCGGTCGCGCTGATCACCGGCGAGGAGCGGATCGAGCCGAAGGGCGCCCGCTACATGTGCTGCACCGTCGAGGCGATGCCGCGCGACGGCGCCGATGCCGCTTTCGTCGCGCTCGACGAAGCCCAGCTTTCTGCCGACCGCGAACGCGGCCACGTTTTTACCGACCGGCTGCTCAATACGCGCGGGCGCGAGGAAACCATGCTGCTTGGTGCGGCGACGCTCGAGCCGCTGGTTCGCGACCTGGTCCCCGAAGCCGAGATATCCGACCGCCCGCGCTTCTCGACGCTGACCCATATCGGCCCGCGCAAGCTTTCGCGGCTTCCACCGAGAAGCGCGATCGTCGCCTTCAGCGCCGAACAGGTCTACGCAGTCGCCGAGATGCTGCGACGGTTCCGCGGCGGCGCGGCAGTGGTGATGGGTGCGCTCAGCCCCGAGACGCGCAACAAGCAGGTCGCGCTGTTCCAGAACGGCGAGGTCGATTACATCGTCGCCACCGACGCGATCGGCATGGGGCTCAACCTCGACGTCGATCACGTGGCCTTCGCCGGGCTCACCAAGTTCGACGGCGTGAGGACGCGCCGGTTGCTACCCGCCGAGATGGCTCAGATCGCTGGGCGCGCGGGCCGCCACCAGCGCGACGGGAGCTTCGGGACGCTTGCCGGGACAAACAAGGACGGCAGCCCACCCGAACTCACCGAGGAAGAAGTCTACGCGATCGAGGAGCATCGCTTCGCGCCCCTGACCCACCTCTACTGGCGCGAGCCCGAGCCGCGCTTCGATTCGCTTGCCACATTGATCGCCGACCTCGAGGCACCGCCGGGCGACCCCGCCCTGCGCGCGGCACCCGAAGCGATCGATCTGGCGACGCTCAAGCGCCTCGCCGAAGAACCCTTCGCGTCCCATATCCGCGGACACGGCGCGGTGCGGCGATTCTGGGAAGCCTGTTCGCTGCCCGATTTCCGCCAGCGCGGCCCCGATGTACACGCACGCTTCGTCGCCCGACTTTGGCAGGACCTCGCACGGGGCTATCTCGGGGCGGATTATGTCGCTGCGCGGATCAGCGAACTCGACAATATGGCCGGGGACATCGATACGCTGCAGGGGCGGATCG
Organism: Erythrobacter sp.; assembly: GCA_040830305.1. Lineage (GTDB taxonomy): Bacteria > Pseudomonadota > Alphaproteobacteria > Sphingomonadales > Sphingomonadaceae > Qipengyuania. The sequence continues at coordinate 1,651 of JBFOLW010000306.1, read as the reverse complement.
CGGCGATTCGCAGCTGGGCCTATATCTGCCAGCGCCCCGACTGGGTGATGGCGCGTGACGAAATGGCGGCACGCGCGCGGGCGGTGGAGGCCAAATTGTCGGATGCGCTTCACGCGCGGCTGACCGAGAGATTCGTGAACCGGAGGACGGCGATTCTGATGAAGTCGCTAGGACAGGATGCTGGCATGTTGCCGATTGAATTGAATGATGCGGGCGAAGTGAGCGTGGAGGGTGAAGTTCTCGGCCACGTCGAAGGGCTCCGCTTTGCGGTCGATCCCTCCGCCCGGCACGAAGACCGGCGGATGATGCTGGCGGCTGCCGAGAAGGCATTGCCGAAACTGCTCGGTGAGAAGGCCAAATCCCTGGCAGAGTCGGAAATGGAAGAGATCGAGCTTGCCCGCGGCGCAATCCGCTGGGGTGGACAGGAGTTGGCGAAGCTCGAACACCGTGATGGCACCGTGACGCCGCAGTTGAGGGCGACGCGCGAAGTATCCGCCCTGCCCGATGCCGCGCGTGCCAAGCTGCTGGACGCGCTCGAGCTGTGGCTCGCCAGGAAACGGGAGCCGCGCGAGCCGCTCGAGAGGATGCACCATGCCGCCAGCAATCCTGATGCCGGATCGCAGGCGCGCGCGCTGCTGCTCAACCTGATTGCCGGCCACGGTTTTGTCACGCGCGAGAAGGCGGGTATCGAGCACCTGCCGAAGGACATGCGCCCGTTCCTGCGCAAGATCGGCGTGACCTTCGGCGCGCTCGACATATTCGCGCCCGCGCTGCTCAAGCCTGCCCCGCGCCAACTGCTCCACGCGCTTGGGATCGACCGGCGTCCGCTGCAGGAAGCGATGCTCCCGGTGATTGCCGATGCAAAGAAACTGCCTTCGGGCTATCGCCATGCCGGCAGCCAGGCGATCCGCATCGACCTTGCGGAGAAGATCCTGCGCGCCTCGCACGAGACGCGGGCCAAGGCACAGGCCAAGGATCGCAGGCGCAAATTCGTGCTCGACTATGCGTTGCCGGTTTCGATCGGGCTCGAGGAAGGCAATATTTCCCGGCTACTCGGCAATGCCGGGTTCCGCGTGCAGAAAGCCAGGCCACTGGCCGAAGGGCACTTCGGCCCGCCCCGCCCCGATCGCTGGGAGTGGCGACCTGCGCGCCGCAAGCAGGAGCGCGCCAAACCCACGCGCCCTCGCGAAGGCAATGCGTTCGCAGCACTGGCCGATCTGGTGCGGTGATGGTGCGGTCTGCGTGAGAATTGACCGCCTGCTGTGCTATCTGCGGTTCGTCCGCACGCGGAGCGCGGCGCACAGGCTGGTCGACAAGGGGCACATTCGCCGCAATGGCGAGCGAGTCACCCGCTGTTCGCGCGATATTGCCGCAGGCGATATCCTCACCCTCCCGCTCGGCAATGCGGTCAAGCTGGTCGAAATCCTGAGCCTGCCCGAAAGGCGCGGCCCGCCACGCGAGGCACAAGCCTGCTATCGGGAGCTTGACCCGCACGGATAAACCGCCCTAGCAGCGCGAACAAAGCAAACATTCGAGGGATTACGCTACCCATGACCTATGTCGTCACCGACGCCTGCATCAAGTGCAAGTACACCGACTGCGTCGAGGTCTGCCCGGTCGATTGTTTCTACGAGGGCGAGAACATGCTCGT
>JBFOLW010000305.1:0-8403 GCA_040830305.1 Erythrobacter sp. | reverse complement strand
TTCTTCTTGGTCACGTAATAGAAGCCCGTTCCTTCGGTCGAGACGAGCTTGATCTTGACGGTTGCGGGCTTCGCCATAGCGTGTTCCTAAAGATCTTTCTGAGGGGCCTGAAAGGCCGAAAAAATAAGGGCGGCGCGTGCTGCACCGCCGTCCGGCGCGCCCTTTGGGTGATTCACGGAGAAAAGTCAAGCATCCTACCAGTCGACCTTGCCGCGGTTCGCCTTGACCTCGCCGCGCACCTTCTTGGCTTTCAGGCGTTTGACCTTGCCGACGCGGTTGACCCGGCTCTTCTTGCGCTTCTTCGGCGGAGTCAGCGCCTCGCGCAGCAACGCGACAAGCCGTTCGCGGGCGGCCTCGCGGTTCTGGTCCTGCGTGCGGTATTCGTTCGCGGTCAGCACGACCTGGCCGCCCTTGGTCAGCTTGCTGCCGGCAATCTCCTTCAGCCGCTCGAACGCTTCCGGCGGCATGCCCAGCTGAAACACGTCGACGCGCAACTGGACGGCCGTGGCGACCTTGTTGACGTTCTGCCCGCCGGGGCCGGAGGAGGCGATGAACTTCTCCTCCGCGATTTCGAGCGCCTTGTCGGCAATCCTACCCATCACCGAAGCCGAGAGCGGCGAAATCCTGCGGTATGGGGGCAGTGGCCGCGATGGGCGCCTTGCCTTCGCGCGGAACGGAGAGCGCGGCGGCGTGCAGCATGGTGCGCGCCGCACCTTTCCCATCGCCATAGACCGGATCGCCAAGCAACGGCATGCCCAGCCCGGCCTGGCAGTGTACGCGGATCTGGTGGGTGCGGCCGGTTTCGGGGCGGAACTCCAGAAGCGCGCGCCCGTCGATTTCGGCGAGCACGCGCCAATGGGTGACCGATGGCTTGCCCTTCTTGGCCGCAATCATCCGCCAACCCTTCTCGGCGCTGCTGATCTTGGACAGCGACAGTTCGATCGTACCCTCGGTCTCGTCCGGCACGCCTGCCAGCACGCCGAGATAGCGCTTCTCCACCAGCCGTGCCTCGAATGCCCCGCCGAAGCGCTTCAGCGCCTTGGGGTTGCGCGCCAGCAGCAGGCAGCCGCTGGTATCGGTGTCGATCCGGTGGACAGGCACGGGGGGGCGCTGGAAACCCAGTTTCAGCTCCTCGAAATGGTCTTCGAGAGCGGGGCCGCCACGGCGCGGGCGTTCGATCGGCAGTCCGGCGGGCTTGTCGATCACCAGCGCTTCGCCGTCTTCGAACAGGATTGGGATCTGGGTCATGTCTTGAGTTTCGCGTCTATCATCAGGCGCAGCGCATTGCCGAGGTAGAATCCGTTTTCCAAGTCCTCGATATGCAATTCGGCCTCGCGTGCCTTGCCTTCGCCGAGCAGGGTCTGGCGGAACACGCCGGGCAGCAATCCGAGGCTGGCTGGCGGGGTCAGCAATACGCCGTCTTCGCCGCGCACGAAGATATTGGTCACGCAGCCTTCGGTGAGCAACCCGTCCTCGCGTACGAACAGCGCTTCCTGCGCGCCATGCTGGCGGGCGACGCGTTGGGCGTCCTCGTAGAATCCGCGATCGGTGGTCTTGTACCGCAGCCGCCAGTCGCCCGGATCGACCGGCAGCGGAAGGAGGATGCAGCTAGCGGGATCCGGCCAGGCGTCGGGCATATCCTGCGCTTCGAGCGCGATTTCCCCCGAGCGGGAGGCCAGCAGCCGAACACGGCTGGGCTTTTCGAGCACGAAACACAGCGCATGGAGCTGGTTGCGCGCTTCGTGCCGGTCGAAAGAAAACCCGAGCTCGGCCGCGCTGGTCTTCATTCGCATCAAATGCGCCTCGAGAAAGGCGATGCCCCGTTCGGGCGTGAAGCGCATCGTCTCGATCAGATCGAATTGCGCCGCCCGATGGTCGGGTGAAGAGGCGCGCGCAAAAGCGCCCTTGAGCAGCGCTTCGTGCCATTCGCGCCGCGCTTCGCTGTCGGCGACGATCGCGCCGCCCACGCCCAGCACCGCCTTGCCGCGCGCATTCTCTATCTCGGTGAGGCGCAATGTGCGGATCGCGACATTGAAGGCCGCATCGCCATCGGCATCGATCCGTCCGATCGCGCCGCAATAGGGGCCGCGCGGATCGCGCTCGACCCGATCGATAAGCTCCATTGCGCGGATCTTGGGCGCGCCGGTGATCGAACCACATGGGAACAGCGCGCGCACCAGGTCGATCGCGCCCTGATCCGGTTTCAGCCGGGCGCGGACCACGCTGACCATCTGGTGGACGGTGGGATAGCTTTCGATCGCGAAGGGATCGTCAACCCGTACGCTGCCTGCCTCGGCCACGCGGCTGAGATCGTTGCGCAGCAGATCGACGATCATTAGGTTCTCGGCCTTGTCCTTGACCGAATTGGCAAGGTCCTCGGCAGACCGGGCATCAAGTGCTGCATCATCGGAGCGCGGGCGCGTGCCTTTCATGGGCTTGGCCTTGGCCTCATGTCCCTTAAGCGACACGAACAATTCGGGGCTGAGGCTGAGCAGCCAGTGCGAACCGTCGAAGATGACACCGCCATATCCTGCCTGCGCCGCCGGGCGCAGCGCGGCGTAGAGGCCCAGCGGGTCACCGGTGAAGCTGCCCGCCAGCGGAAAGGTCAGATTGGCCTGGTAGATGTCGCCTGCACAGATCGCCTCCTGCAGCGAGGCGAAGGCCGCTTGATAACCCCCGGGCGATATCTGCGGGTCGAGCGGGCCGACGCTGCCGCCGCTCTGCGCATGGGTTTGCAGCCAGTCGGGCATGTCTTCTGCAGGAATGCGGCTCGGCGCATCGAACAGCCCCAGCCACACCAGCGGACCGCTGCCTCCGCTGCGCGCAGCGGCGAGCGGGCGCAGCCTACCCTCCAGTGCCAGCCCGGCTTCGTAGGCGATAAACCCGGCCAGCTCGCCGCCTTGCCTGCGTGCGTCCTCGGCCGCCGCGAGAACGCCGTCCACCTCTTCCGCGCGGCGGGCAACGAACACCTCGCGCGGGTTTTCGAACAGCAAGGCATCCGCCGCGCCGCTTTCGCGCGCATCGTCGAGCAGGACAAAGGGATGCCGTTCCGCCATCGATTCCAGCCTTTACCGCCTAGCGAGCGCCTGTCGAGGGATTGCTTGACCGCGCCCACAAGCCTGCGCCACACCCTTACGACTGGCGAGCGGCGGGAGCGGAATACGGATGAGCGAAATTTTCCTTGGATTGGGTGCCAATGGCGAGCGCCAGCACCTCCGGCTTGGCCAGGCCAACCGCCACGGACTGATCGCCGGCGCCACCGGGACGGGCAAGACGGTGACCCTGCAAGGGCTGGCGGAAAGCTTCTCTGCCAATGGCGTCCCTGTGTTCGTCGCCGATGTGAAGGGCGACCTTGCAGGCATTTCGATGGCCGGATCGCCGCAGTTCAAGCATGCCGACAAGCTGGAAGGGCGCGCGCAGGAACTGGGGATGGAGGATTATGCCTATTCCGACAACGCCGCCGTTTTCTGGGATCTCTACGGCGAGAAGGGCTTTCCGATCCGGACGACGATCTCGGAAATGGGGCCCCTGCTGCTCGCGCGGCTGCTCGACCTCAACGATACGCAGGAAGGCGTGCTCAACATCATCTTCCGCCATGCGGACGACAATGGCCTTCTGCTGCTCGACCTCGGCGACCTGCAGGCGATGCTCGCCCACGCCTATGACAATGCGAAGGAGCTGTCGGGCACCTACGGCAATGTCTCGAAGGCCAGCGTCGGGGCGATCCAGCGCCAGCTCTTGAGCTTCGAAAGCCAGGGCGCGGACATGTTTTTCGGCGAACCCGCGCTGGAGATCGACGATTTCCTCGAGCTGGACGAGCAGGGGCGCGGGGTGATCAACGTGCTCGCCGCGGACCGGCTGATGCGCAGCCCCAAGCTTTACGCGACCTTCCTCCTGTGGCTGCTTGCCGAACTGTTCGAAAGCCTGCCCGAGGTCGGTGATCCGGAAAAGCCCAGGCTGGTGTTTTTCTTCGACGAGGCACACCTGCTGTTCGACGACGCGCCCGAGGCGCTCGAGGACAAGGTCGAGCAGGTGGTTCGGCTGATCCGCTCGAAAGGCGTGGGGGTCTATTTCGTGACCCAGAACCCGATCGACATTCCGGAAAGGATCGCCGGGCAGCTGGGCAATCGCGTGCAGCATGCGCTGCGCGCCTTCACCCCGCGCGACAAGCGCGCGATCAGGGCGGCGGCGGAGACCTTTCGCATCAACCCCGATCTAGACGTCGAACAGGCGATCACCGAACTGAAGGTGGGCGAGGCACTGGTCTCGACGCTCGACGAGGACGGCGCACCCACGGTGGTGCAGCGCACGCTGATCAAGCCGCCTCACTCGCGGCTCGGACCGGTGACCGAGAAAGAGCGAAAGATCGTCAATTCGGTCAGCGATCTCGAAGGCAAATACGACGAGGCGGTCGACCGCGAGAGCGCGGAAGAAGTGCTCGCCGCCAAGGCTGCCGATGCCGCGGCGACCGCCAAGGAGGTCGAGGAGAAGGGCCGCGAGGAGGTCGGCAAGCGCGAGCGCAAGACGACCTCGATGTGGACGAAAGCTGGCAAGGCTGCGGCCAAGGCGGCGGCCGGTTCGCTGACCTCGATCGCGGTGGCAACTGTAATGGGTAAGAAGTCGCGCGCCGATCCGGTACGAACCGGCGCGACCGCCTTCGTGCGCAACATCATCGGCGGGCTGATGCGCTAGCCGGGTAGCCGCAATTCCGCCCGCAACCCGCCTTCGGGTCGGTTCGCGAGCACCAGCATCCCGCCATGCTGTTCGGCCACCGCACGCGCCAACGTGAGGCCGAGCCCAGCGCCGCCTGTCTCGCGGTTGCGGCTGGCTTCGCCGCGGGTGAAGGGTTCGAGCATTTCGGCGATCCGCGCTTCGGGAATGCCGGGCCCGTCATCGTCGACCCGCAGGATCGCCATGCCGTCCTCGCGCAGCACCGATACGCGCGCGGTGCCGGCGTAGCGTAGCGAATTGGTGACCAGATTGCGCAGGCCCCGCTTGAGCCAAGTCAGGTGTACCGGCGCCGCAATCCGTCCGTGCATCTCGAGCGCGACCTGCTTGCCCATGTCCTCGAACTCCTCGACCACCGATGCGGCCAGCGCACCGAGATCGGTCATTTCGGGTGCGGCATCGCTGCGGCCGACCCGGGCCAGCGAGAGGATTTCGTCGAGCGTCCTGGTAATGTCCTCGATCGTCGCGGCCATCTTGTCGCGCGCGCCCTCGTCGTCGACGCTCTCGATGCGCACGCGCAGCGCGGCGAGCGGGGTCTTGAGATCGTGGCCAATCGCGCCGAGCATGACGTCCTTTTCATCGAGCATCGAGCCGATCCGTGCTTGCATCGCATTATGCGCCTCGATCAGGCGCCTCACATCCTCCGGCCCGCTCGCCTCTAGCGGGTCCTCGGGCGCGCCCACGCTGCCGAAGCGGCGGGTCCGTTCTGCCAGCGCATCGAGCGGGCGGGTAATCCGGCGCAGCACGAAGTAAAGCAGGCCGACCAGCACGAAAAACAGGATGAGCGTCTGCATCACGAGCGTGCGCGTGATACTGCGTTCGAGAGGGGGAACTGGGAGGCGTGCGACTTGCCACACGTCGCTGCCCTCCTGCCGCAAGGCGACCACCATCACCTCGTGCGGCACTTGCCGGACCAGCGCATGCATCTGCGGAAAGTCGCGCGCTGCCTCGCGCACCACCGGATCCTCGAGGAACGGCCGTATGGCTATCGCGATGTCCGCCACCGCAATGCCTTGCGAGCGAAGCAGTTGTGCCAGCTCCGCCTCGCGCCTCGCGTCACGCGGCGTGTCGGTCCCGAAGGGCAGCTCTGTCGATTCCGAGTAGCGAAGGTCGCGCGGCAGGCGGACCCTCGGCGTGCCATCGCGGCGCGAGGGCCTCATGTGGAGCGGGCGGTTCATGAGGACCCTGCGCGCATCATGGTGGCGAGGCCCGCCGAGCAATTGGAAGGCGGCAGCGTGCATGAAAGCCAGTTCGCGCCGTTCGGTCGCCGCGCGGTAGAGCATTGTCGCCGAAATCGCCTGCGCGATCAGCAATGCGGCGGTCAGCGCCAGCATGACCTGGCCCAGCAGGCTGCGGGGCAACACCCGCATCAGATTTTGTCGCTGCGCTGGAGCCGCGCGACGTCGGCGCCGAAACGGTAGCCCCCGCCGCGGACGGTCTGGATGAAATGCGGATTGCGGCTGTCGGCCTCGATCTTGCGCCGCAAGCGGCTGACCTGGTTGTCGACCGCGCGGTCGAACAGCTGCGCTTCGCGGCCCTGCACCATGTCGAGCAGGCGGTCGCGGTCGAGCACCTGGCGCGGATGATCGCAGAACGCGCGTAGCATGCGGAACTCGGCGGTTGAAAGAGGGACAAGAGTTCCGTCGGGATCGGTCAGCCGCCGCTTGAGCGGGTCGAGTTCCCAGCCCTCGAACCGGTAGATTGTGTGCCCGTCCGGCGCCGCGGCGGGGCGGTCTGCGCGGCGCAGGACCGAACGGATGCGCGCGACCAGCTCGCGCGGCTCGAAGGGCTTGGTGACATAGTCGTCGGCGCCGATTTCGAGCCCGACGATCCGGTCCATCGCTTCGCCCCTGGCGGTGAGGAGGATGGTGGGCAGTCTGCGGGTTTCGACAAGGTGACGGCACAGCGAGAGCCCGTCCTCGCCCGGCATCATGATGTCGAGCAGGACGATATCGGGCGCATATCCTGCCAGCAGTGTACGCGCGGCGGCCGCGCTTTCCGCCTCGCGCACGGAGAACCCCTGGCGGACAAGGTATTCCGCCAGGGGCTCGCGTAGGCTGCTCTCGTCGTCGACGAGCAGGATGGTGGTCGGCGCGGGATCGGTCATAATTGTCCAGCCCGCGCCTACCGTCGGACAATGATGGCGATCAAGCGCTTACTCGCCGCGTCGCTCGGCGCGCTTGGCCCGGCGTTCGGCGCGCATCGCTTCGCGTGCGGCCTCGCGTTCGGCCTCGGTCACCCGACCGTCGCCATCGGCATCGGCCCTGGCGAAGTGCGTCGCGAGCACAGTGTCGAACTCGGCGCGGGTGACCGACTTGTCGCCGTCGGTGTCGGCCATACGCAGCATGTGGCGCGGGCCGTGACCGCCGCGCATGCCATGATGCCCGGCGTGTCGTTCGCCGCGAGCCTCGTGCATGGCCTGGAGTTCGTCCTGCGAAAGACCACCCGAACCATCGGTGTCCATCTGTGCGAAACGCTCCTCCATGCGTTCGGCGCGATGCTCGGCACGCTTGGTCCGGCGCTCTTCGCGGCGCTGCTTGCGCGCTTCGTGCATCGCTTTCATTTCGGCTTGCGAGAGCTCGCCGTCGCCATTGGCATCGGCCCTGGCGAACATCTGCTGTCGACGGGCCTCGCGATCTTCGGCGTTCAGCACACCGTCGCCGTTCGCATCCATCCGGGCGAAGGCGTCATCGCCATGCGCGCGGACTTCGTCCAGCGTAACGACACCATCGCCATTCGCGTCGGGATCGTGCTGGCCGTGATGATTGGCGAGAGCGGCGCCACCGGTCAGCGCCAGCGCTGCGGCGGAGAGGGCAAGGAAAGTCGTGTTCATCGAAGTCTCCTGAGGTTTGGAGAGCTGCGACGGACCAGGGGTCTGAGGGAACAACGAACAGGTCCGCCGCAGCTCGTGTCCCGGTTCTAAGCCTGCAATGTCGCAGGAATATCGCGAACCCAGCCTGAATTGTAACGCATTGTACCGTCCGGACGCATCCGTTCACCGCAGCGCAAGTCAGCGGGGCCGGTGCTGTGTTCCCTCGCCCGCCGTGATGAAGATGGCACTCGCCTCCTTCTCAACGTCGGCGATGTGCCAGACGCCGGGCGGGTTGATCGCGTAGTCGCCCGCCGCGAGCGCAACCTGCTCGTGGTGTCCATCGGGGAATTCCTGCGTCAGAAGCATCTCTCCCGAAACGCAGATCACCGCCTCGTCCCCCAGCGGATGCATTTCCCAGCTCGGCCAGCCTTCGGTGAAGCGGTGCAGGCTGACCAGCCGGCCTTCGCGACCGTCGGCGCCGTGTCGTTGGCCATAGGCCTCATACCACTCCATCCCGTCGAACGGTGGCTGGGGCACCGCCGTCGCGCCCAGCCCCAGATGGATGAAGCTGTCGGCGAGACGGCGCAGTCCGGTCATGTCAGGCCACCTTGTCCATCAGGAAGGCGTTCAGCTTGTTACCGTCCGGGTCGCGGAAATAGGCCGCGTAAAAGACCATGCCGTTCGCATCGGGCTCGCCGCGCGGGCCGGGCTCGCCTTCGCAGCTCCCGCCATTGGCGAGCGCGATGTCGTAGAGCCGCTTTACCTGGTCGCGGTCCTTGGCCTGCAGCGCGACCATGGTGCCATTGCCGACGCTCGCTTCCTTGCCGTCGAACGGCTTGCTCGCCGCGATCCCGGCACCTCCG